>PHBN01000194.1 GCA_002840635.1 Deltaproteobacteria bacterium HGW-Deltaproteobacteria-1 | reverse complement strand
CATGTTCATTTCACCGGCAAGAAGCCCCTTCGCCATTAAATCTTTCTTTTCACCGACGACAATACGGTTTTCTTTTGGATCAATGGATACAACATACAATGGCGTTTTGTGGCTGATCCCCAACCCTCCCCGCTGGCCGATGGTGTAAAAAATAATTCCCCGATGCCTGCCCATAATCTTTCCTTGAATGTCCACAATCGGGCCCGGGTTTAATTCTTTCACCCTTCCGCAGAGAAACTCCTGACAGTTTTTCTGCGTTACAAAACATATATCCTGACTCTCCTGCTTTTCTGCGACAGGCAGGGACGCTTTTTTCGCCGCTTCCCTCACCTCTTCCTTGGTTAAACGGGCGAGGGGAAACAATATGTTTCCAAGTTTCTCGTAAGGAATCGGATAAAGAAAATAGGTCTGATCTTTCCTTTTATCCTTCGATCTGGCGAGAAAATAACCTTCTTCATTTTTTTCAATGGCCGCGTAATGTCCCGTCGCCAGAAAATCAAATCCAAGCACCAATGCCTTATCCAGCAGGTTCGCAAACTTCAGATGACGGTTACAATCGACACAGGGATTGGGCGTCCTTCCTTTTTCGTATTCGCTGACAAATTTAGCGATGACTTTATTCTCCAACTGGGCCGCGTAATCAAAAACATAGTGAGGAATTTGAAGCCGGTCACATACGCTTTTTGCATCATCAATCGCATCAGCGCCGCAACATCTTGCCCCGTCTCCTTCTGCCGCAATGCCCAAACACATTGTTACACCGGAAACATCATAACCTTCTTTTTTAAGCAAGATAGCCGCGACTGATGAATCAACCCCGCCACTCATGGCCACTAAGACTTTTTTAGACATATATGCCGCACGTGCCTCTCTATTCAAACATTCCGGATGTAATTGTTGCACAACACATTTTATTTTTACTCCGATCTTTATATTCTCTTGACGTTTTTCAGATATCCTGCATCATTATATTAACGGCTTTTTCCTGATTCATTTTTACCAGCATATCCAGGGTAATCGAACTCAATATCTCAGAAATTTTATTGCCGACAATCTCCCAGATGTCATGGCTTGCGCAAATAGGCACTCTTGAGCATGAGGAAGGATTGTGAACACAATCCACAAGCGAGCAATCTCCTTCCAAACGGACGGAATTCACTAAATTTACTGCCCGCAAAGGTATGATGATCAAACTCAGGTACTTTTCGGAAATATTTTCTCCTCTGGCAATATCTTTAAGAAGAACGGGACCTTTTCCATAATTTTGAGCCAAGGCCACCATCAGTCTTACGCCATAACGTGTTCTTGTAGAAAGCTTCATTTCAACCACCTTTAAAATACACTACCATCACTATCGTTTTAGTAGTATATAATTAACCATAACCGGCTTGTCAAGAAAAAATGATATGAATTTATGATAGTATAACGATATTGATAATTTAATGTTGATGATTAACGCCTCCGCATGAAAAAAGAAAAGTTGACTTTATTGAACGCAGACTCCTGTAAGTTCTTTATCATTCGACAAGACCTGTGATAATTCCAATGGGAATGTTTAATTCAGATATTGACATCCTAACGGTGTTTTCATATGTTTTATCAAAATGACAGATTTCTTGACTCAAAGAAAAGCTTTCACGAACAGGAAAAAAACTCCAATGACGCATGAAACACCGACGGACAGTAATGTGATAAAGCCGAAGCGTAGTCTTCGTTTCAAGATAGGTGTGTTCCTGTTAATTGTCAATATGCCGATCGGCTATGGGGGCAGTGCCCTCGCCGCTGCCATCGGATTGAAGACCAGACACCATGCGCTCGGTGCGGGCATAGCTTTGGGTATCTACATCCTTTCCTGGACCATGCTGGGCCTTGGAATATGGATGGCAGGTCCAGAGGGTTTGAAACTTGTCAAGGACTTGTGCAGGAATTGGTTCAAAACCACGAAGGTAGCGTCCGGCACTGCAAATGATTCAGCCTGAACGCTGATCCATACATCAGAATTTCAACCCGTTTCATTCACCGCTGATTTTTTCACTCTTATGAGAATAAAAAAGCAAATCATCTTTGTATTCGCTCTGCTCTTTTTTGTTTATCCGATAAACGCGCAGGCAGATCGTTCCTGGACAGCATTTTTGAGCGAAGACTCCGGACTCACTGGATTCAAAGACCAAAACGGCAGGATAAGAATCAAACCCAAATTTTCAGGTTTCACAATAGCCAAAAAATTCGACAAGATCATTGCCGTCATGGAAGAAAAGAACGGCAAGAATGAATTATATTATCTTACAAAGTCCGGGAAAATAGTTCAAAGGGGAAACCTTTATTTATCCGACAGCAGCCCGGATTGTGAGAGTGAAGGATTTATCAGATTCAGGGACAGGAAAACGGACAAGGCCGGTCTTTTAAGCAGCGAAGGCAAAATTGCCATACCGGCAGTATACAATGATTTAACCAATGTCAGAAACGGATTCATCGCGGCATTAAAAGGCGCAAAGAAAAGAAATTTAAATGCAAATGAACCTTCCGGATGCAATCACTTCACCTGGGTTGGCGGTGAAAAACTTCTTCTTGACACCCGTAATAAAATTATCATTAGGAATTTCGATTCTGAATCACCTCTGGACTTCTTCTCAATAAACATTGCATCAGAACCTTCAAAAGACGTCCGACGACAAAATTTTCTCGGCGTTGACGGCAGATATTATTCGTTTGTCGACTATAAAAAAGAATTTCAGGAATGGTTATTTTCAAACCTCCTTGAGAATCTGTCCGTGGACAGGCTCATTGAACATTCGTATCATAATATTTACGTTTGGAAAGATCCTGACGGCTGGACCCCTGAATCAAAGCATAAATTTATTGAAAGTAATTTTGAACTGATTAAGAACCGATTAACAGAACTTAATAAGAAAAATTCGGAATATTTCATTTCAATAGACGGACTGAATCCATTTACTTATGATGCAGCCGAGTTTAATACATATTATAACAATTGCGGTGAACCCAAAGAGTGGAAATACCCTGTCATGATTGTCATTATTAACCACAAAACAAAGAATGATCTAAACCAGGACCATTTTGAATTTCTGAGAACAGCAAATGGATACAAAATGATCAGTCTGACGATTAGAAATGAAAAGTTGAAATAATAAATGCAGGGTTCCCGGTCTGCAGATAAAACGGAACCTGCAATGACGTTTGTTGTTACTTTTTTGAATCAAAAGTATGCATCAGAACGAAAAATTCAGCCGGATCGCAGCGATCGGCTGTATTGACGGGTTATATGGTTCTTTCTGCTTTAGGAAATATACTTTCAGTTAATATTCTTGCTTCTTCAAGCCATTCCCTCCGCTCGTTTTCCATGCTGGTTACAACTGTGCTGAATGTGCGGCGATGAAAATTACCGACTCCGCATAAACCAAAGATGCAGTTTCGCCAGATGGTTTCAAGGGGGTCTCCAAAGACTTGTTGCTCCCTTTTCGGCAGGGTATTTGAGGTGTTGAAGACGAGAGCGGCTTCAGCCTTTAACAGACCTTTTGGGATACCTGCTCCGGCATCTCCTTCCAAGAACTCGTAGGCAATCCCCGGGCGGATCACCCGGTCAATCCAGCCCTTCAATATTGCCGGCGGCTGCCCCCACCAGTTGGGGTGAATGACAATAATACCGTCTGCCTGTCGGATTTCCTCACAGTGGCTTTTGACTGGCTCCGGCAGCATAGCGTCCTTCGGAATTTCCTTGCTCACGAGCAGCGGACCGAAGTTCTCGGCATACAGGTCGTGAAAAGATACGCTATGCCCATTCATTTCGAGCTGCTTAACAGCGATCGACGCGATTGCATGGTTGAGGCTTGCCTTATCAGGATGGGCAAGGATGACCGATATTCTCATCATTAGCTGTGTTTCTCCTATTCTTCATATAACGGCATGGGTCAGCGGCGCTCGTCAGCACGTCCGCTGGAGCCGTTTGTTCGGTGAACGGCATTCATTTTTTCATATTTTTCTTTACTGTCTTAACGAAGCGTCCGAATGCCCTGTCCTTTTTACGTTTTTCCAAGTAGGACATCTCATAGTGCTCAGACTCTTTCCTGAGTTTCATATAATTAGAATAGCGCTCTTCACTCAACTCGCCTTTTGTAATTGCAGTAAGAACGGCGCAGTCTGATTCCTGAGTATGGCTGCAATCGGCATAGCGACATGCCATGGAAAGCTCAATAATATCTTCAAACCCTTTGTTTATTCCGTCACTGGCGCCTAGAAGACCTAGTTCTCTCATTCCAGGAGTATCAATGAACATCATGCCTTTATCAAGAACAATGAGTTGCCGACGTGCTGTTGTGTGGGTGCCTTCTCCTGTTCCACTGACAGCTTTTGTGTCAAGGGCATCCCGGCCAATTAGATGATTGATCAGCGTAGACTTACCGACTCCGGATGATCCAAGCAGGCAATATGTTCGACCCGGTATCAATACCTGAAGGAATTCGTCAAATCCGAAGCCTGTTATGTTACTGAGGGCAATA
>PHBN01000193.1:5149-9690 GCA_002840635.1 Deltaproteobacteria bacterium HGW-Deltaproteobacteria-1 | reverse complement strand
ACGCATCCGGAGGTGAACAGATTTTTTATGACGATACCCGAAGCGTCGCAGCTGATTTTGCAGGCAGGTACGATGGGGGAGGGCGGTGAAGTCTTTATTTTGAAGATGGGGACGCCTGTAAAAATAGCCGACATGGCACGCGATCTTATCCGCCTTTCGGGGAAAGAGCCGGACGTGGACATCAAAATTGTTTATACCGGCTTGCGTGAAGGTGAAAAGCTTTACGAAGAGCTGATTACGGTTGGGGAAGATATTCTGCCTACCGACCATGAGATGGTCATGGTCCTCAAATCCAACACATACTTTAATGGCTCCGGCAACCTGCAGGAAGCTAAAAAAAGTCTGTATCGTGAACTTGACGAACTGGTGAAGACAGCCGCCAGGCACGATGCAAAAGGCATTAAAGCAAAACTCAAGGAAATACTGCCCGAATACACTCCCCAGGAAAATGAAGGAGTGCTGTAAAAAGCAAAAATGTTTTCTATAGTAAGGAGAGACTCCTTGTTTTTTAAAGTGAAGACACCCGAAGAGGTTATTGAGATATTAAACGGTTTCGGCCCCATAAGTATGGAGACAATCCCCATTTCTGAAGCCCTCACCCGTATCCTGAGCAGTGAGGTTGTTTCCGAAGAAGACATGCCGGGGTTTTCGAGGTCTTCGATGGATGGTTATGCCGTCCGGGCGAAGGACACTTTCGGGGCATCGGACAGTCTTCCGGCTTTTCTTGAGCTTGCCGGTGAGGTGGTCATGGGAAGGGAACCTGAAGGCAGTGTTGTTTCCGGGAAAGTCATGAGAATATCGACAGGCGGTATGATACCCGACGGTGCGGATGCGGTGGTCATGCTGGAATACTGTCACAGTATAGATGAAAAGACCATTGAGGTGAGCCGCACGGTGGCACCCCTGGAAAATGTCATCGGAAAGGGTGACGATTTCAGAAAAGGGGACGTGATTTTTAAAAAAGGGGCAGTCCTCAGACCTCAGGACATCGGCCTCCTGGCCGGTCTTGGCATGCAGAATATATCCGTGTATAAAAAACCGAAGGTCGGTATCATCTCCACCGGGGACGAGGTCATTCCCATCGATCAGAAACCAGAACCCGGACAGGTAAGGGACATCAACAGTTATACCTTAAGTGCTTTTTGCCTTCAGGCGGGCGCTGTTCCCGTCAACATGGGGTTGTGCAAAGACAACTTTGAAGAAATGAGGAAAAAAGCCGGCAAGGTCCTTGAGGACTGCGACACCGTTTTGATTTCTGGAGGAAGTTCAGTGGGGTCGAGGGATATGACCGTAAAAGTCCTCGAGTCTTTTGAAGGGATGGAGCTGCTGGTTCACGGCATCGCCATCAGTCCGGGAAAACCAACGATCATCGCCAGAATCGGACGCAAGGCCGTGTTCGGACTCCCGGGTCACGTTGCTTCGGCCATGGTTGTGGCAGAAATTTTTTTGAAGCCGTTCCTGGCTAGGCTGGCAGGAAAAATCCGTGCCTCCGGGGATGTCCGTCAATCTCTTCAGGCCAAATTGGAACGAAACGTCGAGTCGACAGGCGGCAGGGATGATTATATCCGGGTAAAACTGCGCGAAAGGGATGGGAAACTTTTTGCTGAACCGGTTTTCGGGAAATCCGGATTGATATCGACCCTGGTTGAAGCCGACGGTCTGGTGAAAATCGATAGAAACACGGAAGGCCTGTACAAAGGGCAAACAGTTTCCGTAATGCTTTTCGGGCCCTTTGAGCAAGAGGAATAAATGAAGAGGAATGTCTACCTGGCCATGAAGGGGCTTCCGGAAGCCCGGGAAATCTTTTCACAGGCATGGCGGGAAAAGAAAACAGTTCCGGAGCAGATTAACGCGGAAGACGCGCTGGGGCGCGTCACGTCAGAGCCTATATACGCGGGGGTTTCCGCGCCAACCTATCACTCGGCCGCCATGGATGGAATTGCCGTGATGGCTGAAAAAACATACGGGGCCACCGATCAGGCACCGATCGTTTTGAAAACGGGCGAGGATGCCGTGTGGATCAATACGGGGCACGCCCTCCCAGAGGGATATAACGCGGTTGTCATGGTGGAAAAAATCCATGAGCTGGACGCGTCGCATATCGAGATTATGCAGCCGGCCTATCCCTGGCAGAACATCCGGAAGGTAGGGGAAGACATTATTGCCACACAGCTTCTGTTTCCGCAGAACCATTTGATCCGTCCTTACGACATAGGGTCTCTTGTCGCCTCCGGTGTTTTTAAAGTGATGGTCCGCAGGAAACCAAAAGTGATCATCATTCCCACCGGAACGGAAATCGTCAGCCACAGGGACATTACGGATTTTAGCCAGTTAAGGTCTAACCGGATCATTGACTCGAATTCCGTCACGATTGCAGGGCTTGTGCGTGAAGCGCACGCAGAGCCGCAAATCCTGGACATTATTCCTGACGAAGAAGGCGCGATCCGCAATGTTCTTCTTACAGCGGCGGATTCCGACGCCGACCTGATCCTGATCAATGCCGGATCATCGGCTGGTTCCAAAGACTACACAGCAGGTATCCTGGCGCAGATTGGAGAAGTTCTTGTGCACGGCGTTGCCATGATGCCGGGAAAGCCGACGATATTGGCCGTGGTCAATGGAAAACCAGTCATAGGGATTCCCGGATATCCGGTTTCGGCGATCCTGTCCTTTGAGCAGTTTGCCATGCCCATGCTTTTCCACCTTCAGAAGTTGATGCCTCCGAAGGCTCGTTCCATCAAGGTGAGAACATCCAGGGCCATTCCTTCAAAACTGGGCACGGAAGAATTCGTCCGTGTCAACATCGGCAGGGTAAGGGAGCGGTGCATTGCAACCCCGCTTCCCCGTTCGGCAGGGTCGATCACCACGCTTACGCGGGCGGAAGGTATTATCCGTATTCCGCCATCGTTAGAAGGTGTTGGGCAGAACGAAGAAATCGAAGCCGGGCTTCTTGTGGACGAAGAAGATCTTAAAGACACGATCGTTGTGATCGGCAGTCATGACATCACGATCGATGTTATTGCCGATGAAGTCAGGTTGGCCACGGGAAGGAACATCAGGATTTCATCGGGAAACGTGGGAAGTCTTGGCGGCCTGATCGCGATCAAAAAAGGAATCTGCCATTTTGCGGGGTCGCATCTGCTGGACACGGAGACCGGCGAATATAATGTTTCCTATATCAAGCGCTACCTTAAAGGCGTGAGGATAAGCCTGTTTCACCTTGTGCTCAGGGAGCAAGGCCTGATTGTTCAAAAGAACAATTCGGGCACGCGCATCCTGCTGGATTACAACCTGGCGCGGCGGGGTATAAAGCCCGAATCCATCAAAGGATACGATCATGAAGAATTCACTCACATGTCCGTGGCCGTCGATGTGCTGAGCGGTGCCGCTGACTGCGGCATTGCGATTTACGCGGCCGCAAAAGCCCTCGACCTGGACTTTATTCCCATGGACACTGAACAATACGACCTGGTGATACCTTCAGATTTTCTGGATGATCCGAATATCCGGGCCGTGCTCGATGTTATCCGTTCCCAGAGATTTCGCGACAGGGTCAGGGAGCTCGGCGGCTATGACCCGTCAAAAAGCGGTGAGCTGGCGATGGAGATCAATCATTGATGCATCCCGCAAGGGCTGATGCATCGGGTGCTACGAAACGGATAGACTGAAGCCGCTGTTTATTGCTGGTTTTCAAATAATTGGCGCACAGCCGGTTTGATGTAGATGTCATCGAGGTTAAAATGCTTCAGCGCCTTGATCATTACCTGAATTTTATCCTCCATGTTCGCTTTGGAATTCAGGATTACAATATAATGCCCGTCCACGCGACAGAGGCCTCCTGTGCCGGATGTTTCATCCATGCTGATGTTTTCATCCCGGACACAAATTTCAAGCTTCCCGGCCAGTTCTTCGAGATGTTGTAAAAGGATTTCTTCCTGCATTATTTCTGTGCAGCGTTTCTGCTGGTAATAAACTTAAGACTGTTTCTTGCGATACACATTCAATCCCACTTTCTTGTCCTCGTGGTTGGGAATCGATACATTCCCTTCTGTGGTTGCGATAATAATTGTCTTGCCGGAAGAAGACGGGCCAAATTCCCGGCTCAGATCAACCTTAATGGTCAGGATGTTATCAATAACTTCCATTTCTACGTTTTTCATGACGATTCAACCCTCCTTTTCATGTATTAAGATTAACATAACGGTGGTCTTTTCACATATGAAACAATTATCATTAATCGGCACCGATGGCAACTGCAAGAGGGTTTTGTTTTGGAACGCGATAAAAGAATCATCCATATAAATCATTCCACATTTCGTTCATTCGTTTGAACATTTCATTGAAAGAAAGTGAAGAAAGCGGCCTTCTGAAATAGTGATCCGACGGTGCCGCTATCATTAAAAGTAAATGATATCGATAAGTTGTAAACATTCTTTGCCGGAGTGCAATTCTGGCATGCAAATTTCATTAGTATAAAGGCAAAAGAAACAAACAAAAACCCTCAAGGAGGTAACAGATCATGAAAAAGACATTAGGAACCA
>PHBN01000193.1:1041-5120 GCA_002840635.1 Deltaproteobacteria bacterium HGW-Deltaproteobacteria-1 | reverse complement strand
GATCTAAAGCGGTTCAGTATTTAAAGAGGTAATGGATTTACACCCGCTGCAGCAAAAAACATGATCTGTGAATATAGCACCCCCCCTCAAGTCTCCAATAGATTGAGGGGGTTTTTTTGGTAGCAAGCCTCCTTGTTTTTTCATAATCCTGCAGGTCACGCGTTTCGATTCCCTTCAGCTATGCTCAGGATAAACACCTGAGAAATCCTAAATCTTCTAAACCTTGAACTTTTGGTCGCTGAGCCTGTTGAAGCGTAATCTCTTGACTTTTTAATGAGTTTAGCTCAAATTTATGAAGACTCTGCGATATATTTATTCCTTTACCGTAATGTATCCATCATGTACGGCATCATAAAAAATGTATGCAGGGTTGTGCGAACGAGAAATCTGACGTTGCAGAAACCATTGAGGCGGGGGATCAATGAAAACAAAAATCTTAATAGTTGATGATAACACGGATATTCAGGCAATGCTGAAAAGCATGATGGAACACCAGGGTTGGGACGTCTGTCAGGCGGCAAACGGCAAAGCCGCACTGGAGATTGCCCGACATAAGGCTCCCGACCTGATTGTTTCGGACATCCTGATGCCTGTAATGGATGGTTATGATTTATGCCGCCAATGCAAATCGGATAAAAAGCTCAAAAACATTCCTTTTGTTTTCTACACGGCAACCTATACGGAACCACATGAAGAAAAATTCGCGCTGGATCTCGGGGCCGACATATTTATTAACAAGCCCGAGAAACCGTCCACGCTGATTAAAATCCTGATAGATCTGCTGGAGAAACGGAAAACGGTTGAATCCGGACCGCAAAAGCCCCTCGGTGAGGAAATGGAATTCTTCCGGCGTCATAACAAAATTCTTTTCAACAAGCTTGAGAAGAAAATGTCTCAACTGGAAGCGGCCAATCAAGAGCTCCGAACAGCCGAGGAGCAGTACAGGCTGAGCTTTGAAAATATAAATGATATCATCTTCACATTTGATATGGACCTCAGGATCAGCAGCATGTCTCCGAGTGTCGAGAAAGTTGCGGGATACCAGGCCGAGTATTTTATCGGCCGGTCTGTTTCCGATTTAGGGTCCATCCTGACGCCGCAGTCCATGGAACAGGCGGTCAAACATATCAGCAGGGTATTCAACGGCGAAGTCCTCCCGCCTGCGATTTATGAATTGATTTCAAAGAATGGGACCATGACGATCGTTGAAATCAGCGGATCGCTGATCAGGCGTGAAGGAAAACCCGCAGGGATTGTTTGCGTTGCTCGCGACATCACCGAGCGACAGAAGGCGGAAGCGTCCTTGCGGGAGAGTGAAGAAAGATTTCGCATTCTCGCGGAGTCTTCTCCAACGGCCATCCTGATGTTTCAAAACGATAAATGGATCTATGCGAACTCCGCGGCGACGGAGATCACGGGTTACACGAACCGGGAACTTCTGTCCATGAGATTCTGGGATTTTGTCCACCCCGACGATAAACAAATTGTCATGGAGCGGGGGCAAAAACGCCAGCAGGGCCTTCCCGTCACCAAACGCTATGAATTCAGAATTATTGCTAAAGACGGCACGGTCAAATGGATAGATCTCTCCGGTGAAACCATTATCCTTAATGGAATGCAAGCCGGGGTTATTTCAGTTCTGGACATCACCGGACGAAAGCAGTCCGATGAAGCGCTGCAGGAGAGCGAAAAAAAATACAGGCTCCTTGCCGATAAGATACCCGATATCGTATTTATTTTAAACATGGATTTAAAAACCATCTTTGTCACACCTTCTGTACAGACAGTGCTCGGATTTACTCAGGAAGAGCGCATGCTCCAGACGGTTGAGCAGCAGCTGACGCCAGATTCCCTGGAGCTTATATTTAATACCCTGGCAAGGGAGCTTGAACTGGAAAAAGAAGGTCATAGCGACCCTAATCGAAAAACGGAAACGATCGTCAGCGGAGTCAGGGACGAACAGGGTACTTTGGTTGCCATTCATGGCATGAACCGTGATATTACGGACCATAAGAAAGCGCGGGAAGAACTCCATGAGACGCTGGACAGGTTGAGTAAAGCGATGAGCACAACCATCCATGTCCTTGCGGCCGCTGTTGAGGCGCGGGACCCCTATACGGCGGGCCACCAGACGCGTGCAGCGGACCTGGCCTGTGCCATTGCCGCCGAGATGGGAATCTCCAGGGAAAGAATCGACGGCATCGGAATGGCAGGCTCGATTCACGACATTGGGAAACTTTCTGTTCCCGCGGCACTGTTGACAAAATCCTCAAAGCTGACAAACATCGAATTCTCACTCATCAAAGAGCACGCCGTGAAAGGGCATGAGATGCTGAAGGGTGTGGAATCTTCATGGCCGCTGGCGGAGATCGTTTATCAGCATCATGAGCGGATGGACGGTTCGGGTTATCCCAGAAAACTGAAAGATGAAGAGATACTCATGGAAGCCCGGATTCTTGCTGTCGCCGATGTCGTGGAAGCCATGGCATCCCATCGTCCTTACCGTCCGGCCCTGGGCATTGAGGCAGCCCTGGATGAGATCGAGAAAAACAGCGGGATTCTTTATGACAAAGCTGTGGCCGACGCCTGTTTAAAACTGTTTCGGAAGAAGGGGTATCATCTGCCTGATATAACGGCGTAGCTTCATCTGTCTATGTCGGATGAAGCTGAAACGAATGAATGCGACGGTTAACGTTATCAACGCAATAAGACTGCTCATGTCCGGGTTTGATTTTATGATCAGAAAGCTCCGCGGAGGTTGAACTGTAATGGCCGTAAAAACAAAACCAACTATTAAATCAAAGATGTCTGTCAAACATAAAGCTAAAACCGATCTTAAATTAAAAGACAAATCCAAACCGGCTGCCAAATCAAAG
Source organism: Deltaproteobacteria bacterium HGW-Deltaproteobacteria-1 (assembly GCA_002840635.1). GTDB lineage: Bacteria > Desulfobacterota > Syntrophia > Syntrophales > Smithellaceae > UBA8904. The sequence goes on along the minus strand of PHBN01000193.1, from coordinate 2,244 downwards.
AAAAGCGGAACTTCGAAGAAAGACAATTTTGCCCACCTGTCAGAAGATATCATATCCCATGTTGGCGTCGGATTATATATTTTACAAAAGGGGAAATTTGTCTATGTCAGTTCCCTGTACAAGAAGCTTTCGGGTTATTCGGATAAAGAGCTCATCAATCTCAATTCACTTGATTACATTCATCCGGAAGACCGGGATAAAACCAGGCAGAGTGCGATTAAAGCACTGAAGCGGGAGAGTTCCGAACCTTATGAATACAGGTTCATCAAGAAAAACGGAGAGATTATGTGGGCCCTGGAAATGGTTGCTTCTGTCAAATACCAGGGGAAGAGGGCCGTGCTCGGCAGCTTTATGGATATTACCGAGCGCAAAGTCATGGAGAAATCATTACTGAGAAGTGAAGAAAAATACCGTTCGATACTGGAAAATATTGAAGAAGGCTACGCTGAACTGGACCTGAAAGGGAATTTGATATTTTTCAATGATGCTTTGTGCAGAATTCATGAATACAGCAGAGATGAAACAATGAAGATTGGCAACTATCGCGCAGTCATGGATGAAGCCAACACGAAAAAGATGTTTCATTACTATAACAAAGTTTACACAACCGGCGAGTCTCAAAAAGAAGTTGAATATGAAATTATTACTAAAACCGGCAAGAGAAGATATATTGAAACATCGATAGCCCCCATGAAAGACTCAGGCGGGCGGGTGTATGCATTCAGGGGGATTTTGACGGACAGGACGGAACGGAGGAAAGCGGAGGAATCCCTGCGACAGTCAGAGCAGAAATACCGGACGATTCTGGAAGAGATGGACGAAGCGTATTTCGAAGTTGATCTGGCTGGTAATTACACTTATGTGAACGATGCGATATCTCGTCTTCTGGGGTATCCGAAAGAAGAACTTCTCGGGACGACATTCCGCAAACAGGTAAATGAAGAAGACACGGCACTGATTTATGATGCTTTCGGTAAGATTTTTACCAACGGCAAGCCGGTAAGGGACATTGCCTATAAAGCCATCCGCAAGGGTGGAGAAATCAAATATGCTGAAATTACCGGTTTTCCCATTCAGAACTATAAGGAGGAGGTGATCGGTTTTCGGGGCATCGGCCGGGATGTTACCGAGCGCAAGCGGATGGAGGAATCCCTGCGACAGTCAGAGCAGAGATACCGGACGATTCTGGAAGAGATGGATGAA
>PHBN01000193.1:0-955 GCA_002840635.1 Deltaproteobacteria bacterium HGW-Deltaproteobacteria-1 | reverse complement strand
TGTTACCGAGCGCAAGCGGATGGAGGAATCCCTGCGACAGTCAGAGCAGAGATACCGGACGATTCTGGAAGAGATGGATGAAGCGTATTTCGAGGTGGACCTGTCCGGAAATTACACATATGTGAATGACGCGATATCCCGTCTTCTGGGGTATCCGAAAGAAGAGCTTCTCGGGACCACATTCCGCAAACAGGTGAATGAAGAAGACACGGCGTTGCTGTATGGTGCTTTCGGTAAGATTTTTACAAACGGCAAGCCGGTGAGGGACATATCCTACAAAGCCATCCGCAAGGACGGAGAAGTCAGGTATGCTGAAATTGCCGGTTTCCCCATTCAGAACCAGAAGGGAGAGGTGATTGGTTTTAGGGGCATCGGTCGGGATGTTACCGAACGCAAGCGCAGTGAAGAGCAGATCAGGCACATGGCCACCCACGATGCCCTGACAGAGCTGCCCAACCGCATGATGTTTGGCCAGTTGCTAAACCACGCCATACAGGCCGCAAAGCGTAACAAGCGCCAGCTGGCTGTACTGTTCACCGATCTGGACCGATTCAAGATCATCAACGACACGCTCGGTCACGAAGCGGGCGATCTGCTTTTGAAGACCATCGCCGCACGTTTCAAGCAGACGCTGCGGGCCACGGATGTAGTCGCCCGCCTTGGGGGAGACGAGTTTGTTATCCTGGTCGAAGAGGTCGACAATCCGGGGCAGCTTGTCACCGTAGCCCAGAAGATTCTTTCCACCGCCATGAAGCCGGTGTCTCTCATGGGTGAAGAATGCCGTGTAACGGCAAGCGTCGGCATCAGCATGTACCCGAAGGACGGCAAAGATGAGCAGGTTCTGATGAAGACGGCAGACAAGGCCATGTATTTTGCCAAAGAAGAAGGCAAGAATAATTACCAGTTCTACTCCGAAGACATGACTTCCCATTCAATCGAGCAGCTTTCACTTGAA
>PHBN01000545.1 GCA_002840635.1 Deltaproteobacteria bacterium HGW-Deltaproteobacteria-1 | reverse complement strand
TTGCCGGTACGGCAAGGTCAATGGGAATTGAAATAACAGGTTAATGAACGAGGTTTTTATCATGTTAAAAAGAGGCAAACGCATAACAGCTGCGAAAACGAAAGTTGAGACAACCAAGCGTTATACGCTTAAAGAAGCTACGGAAATGATTGCATCAATGCCTGTCGCCAAATTCGACGAGACGGTGGACGCCGCCGTTCGTTTAGGAGTCAATCCGGCTCATGCCGACCAGATGGTTCGGGGCAGTGTCGTTCTTCCCAATGGCCTGGGAAAAACGGTGCGCGTGCTGGTTTTTGCCAAGGGCGATAAGGAAAAAGAGGCTTTGGAAGCCGGTGCGGATTTGGTCGGCAACGATGAGATCATTGAAAAGATAAAAGGCGGCTGGCTGGAATTCGACCGTGTGATTGCAACGCCGGACATGATGGGTTCCGTCGGCAAAATAGCCAAGATATTAGGCCCAAGAGGATTAATGCCTAATCCTAAAGTCGGAACCGTTACATTTGAGATGGTGCAGAGAAATTGTGTGAAAACATCAATGCGCTTCTGGAAACCATTATCAAATTGAAACCAGCATCCAGCAAGGGAACTTATATTAAAAGCATTTCTATATCCAGCACGATGGGGGCAGGTGTGAAAGTCGATCCACTGGATATCAAGAGTGCGAGTTAGATCATTAAGATGAAGTTTCGCGAACGGTTCCTCAAATGGATCGGATGCGAATGAAAGAAAGCAGTAAAGGTCGAAGACAGCAGGTACGGAAGTTTAAACGGAAGATGGCCTGCCGAGACTCGTTAAGTTAAAATAATTACTGAAATTTCGGGGTAATCATTTTTCTTGAAAAACGGGGATTGGCATTTTAGCGGATCAACCGTTTTTATTCTGCAAGCGGCTAAATTCTCCGGCCTCACGTAAAAAATAATTTTGAAAGGAGGCTGATATATTGGATCGGAAAACGAAAGAACAAGTTGTCTCCGAACTTCAGGAGAAGCTTAAGCAGGCCAAATTGGGTGTGCTGACCACTTTCAACGCAATGAATGTTGAAAAAATGGAAGCGCTCAGAAACGCTTTGCGCAAAAACGATGCGGAATTAAAAGTTGTAAAAAACACCCTGCTGGGCATTGCTTCAAGAGAAACAGGCTTTGCAGTTTTATCGGATCATTTCAAATGGCCCGTTGCCGTTGTCTTGAGCTATAAAGATCCGGTAGCGCCGTCAAAGGCGCTGATAGAATTTGCCAAAAAAAATCCCGAACTGGAAATCAAAGTCGGCGTTTTAGACGGCAAACTGCTATAAGAAAAAAACTTTAAACTAATAAATACATAATTAAAGAGGGATAGAAAAATGGCTGATCAAATAACGAAAGAAGATGTCATCAAATTTATTGAAAACATGAGTGTGCTGGAGCTCTCCGCTCTGGTGAAAGAACTGGAAGAAAAGTTTGGTGTTTCCGCTGCCGCTCCGATGATGGCTGCCATGGCGGTTCCCGGTGCCGCGCCTGCTGCAGCTGCTGCTGAAGAGCAGACAGAGTTCAATGCCATCCTGACGGGATTTGGCGCAGAAAAAATTCAAGTCATTAAGGTGGTCCGTGCAATTACCGGTCTGGGCCTGAAAGAAGCAAAAGATCTGGTGGAAGGTGTGCCCAAGGCTATTAAGGAAGCCGTTTCTAAAGACGAAGCGGCCGACATCAAAAAGAAAATTGAAGAAGTGGGCGGAACCGTCGAGATTAAATAATCTCATTGCCAATTTTATATTGAATGTAATGTAAGGATACTATGGGCGACTTTAGAAGAAATTTTGGCCGTGTAAAGAAAATACAGGATATCCCCAATCTAATTGAGATCCAGACACGATCTTACGAAAAATTCCTGCAGGCCGACGTGCCGCTGGCGAAAAGGCGGAACATCGGCTTGCAGGGTGCTTTCAAGAGCGTCTTTCCGATTTCGGATTTCAGCGGAAAGTGCTCCCTGGAATTTGTCAGCTATAAGATTGGTGATGTCCGGTATGACATGAGGGAGTGCATTCAGAAGGGCATGACCTATGCCGCTCCTTTGAAGATCGTGGTCAGACTGGTGGTGTTTGACACCGACCGGCTTGCCGACGGCAGGATCAATCGTGAGGAGGCTGAGACCAAGCCGATCCGCGATATTAAAGAGCAG
>PHBN01000192.1 GCA_002840635.1 Deltaproteobacteria bacterium HGW-Deltaproteobacteria-1 | reverse complement strand
CGCCAATAATCTGCCTTATTATCTGGTATCGAGCTTCTCTATTGGGACGGTAACCACCGATCCGGCCGTTGCCAAGGCCACCAGCGACTTTTTATTTACAAACCTTGCAGGCATCAATCTCTCCAATCAAGTCGTACTGCTGGCGTGGGAGCATGAACACTATCCACCGCTGATAAGTTATCTCCTCCAGAGCTATGGCGTCACCGTCCCTCTCACGGCGATCCCCTGGCCGCAAACCGATTACGACACCATCTGGACGGTGACACTTGACGCACAAGGCAACCTGACGGTTAACAACGCGCTGTGCGAAGGCATCGATTCCACAAAACTGCCGGCCACGGCTCCTCAATTCTGAATGTAATAGAGCGCCAACCTGTGGTAATATAATACAGGGTAGACTTAACACAGAGCCCGTGAAGCGATGGGCTATTAGAATTAACAAACCATAACTTGATCGAGAAAAGGAGACCCTCTATGAAAAAGATTGTGATCAGTTTTTCTTTGTTGGCATTTCTGTTAGGAGCGGTGATCTGCTTTGCAGATTCCGGCATCCCCAATCTGATAGGTACATGGGCAGTACAGGCTGAAGGGGGTGTTGTTCTCAAGGGCGCTGTTCATGGAGCAAAGACCCACCACAGAGGTGAATTCAGCACCCTCAAGGCCGAGTGGGTCGTAACCAAGCAACAGGGAAGAGTCCTGCGCGGTACATTCAAATCGCCGCGAGCTACTGAAAAATTTGTTGCTGTAATTGCCCAGGACAACAAAAGCTTATACCAAGCCGATGAAGATGGTTTCTTGGAAGGTCAGATTATCAACAAAGACACAATCAACATAATTTATCGTCATTCAACTTCCGCCGATACTGTCGTGGCAGTTGGGACCTTGACGCGCAAAAAATGATCCGGGTAACATATAACATAGGGAACGGCTCTGATTAATTAACAGAACAGCGAAGAAAATAAATTAATGGAGCCGTTCCATATCCTTTCTGTGACAGAGCGGAGGTTCCGGTGAATCTTGCCAGGTTAAATGAAGAAAAAACCCTTAATAAACCTGGGTGGGTTAAAATCATTTATGAAGACCACGAAATAACCAACACGGAGATTGTGCACCAGCAAAGAAAACTGGCCGCCGTCTTGAAGAATCTTGGTGTCAGACAAGGCGACAGGATTATCATCCAGACACCGAATTGCCCGGAGGCTTTATATGCCTTCTCTGCCGCCTGGCGGCTGGGGGCAGTGATTGTTCCGGTCAACCATTTAATCAGCGATGATGAAACGGTCCACATCTACAGAGATTCAGGCGCCAAAATCGTGATTGGCAGCAGGATTTATCTTTTAAAACTTCTTGCGTGCAAAGCCAGGGTGCCTGATGTTCAAACGATTATCCTGATTGAAGATGATGCAGATGATGCAGATGATGCGCCGGAAAGCATGTATTCCTATCATACCCTCGTAGATGCCATCTCCGAAGAAAAATCCATCACGGATACAGCCGATGATGATATCGCCGCCCTGATTTATACCGCCGGTACCACCGGTAAGTCCAAGGGCGTCATTCACACCCACGGCACACTTTACGCGAGTGCGTCATCTGCACACCAGACAGGTCCGCCCACGGATGGCATGACGTATATCAGCATCCTGCCCCTGTGCCATTCATACGGGATCGCGATATTGAACATGGGGTTATTTCGATTAACCCGAATGGTTCTGCTGAATGCCTTTGACCTGAATGTCATTTTCTCTTCGATTGAAAAATATTCGGGGAATATTCTGGCCGCTGTTCCAACGATGTATGTTTATATGCTCATGTATCCGAAGCCGAAAAAATATAATTTGAGTTCCATGAAATACTGGATTTGTGGTTCTGCTCCGCTGTCCGTGGAGACGTGGAACCAGTTCAAAGAAATGTACGGTTTTGAAATCAGCGAAGGTTGGGGACTTACGGAAGCCGGTGCCGCTAACTCCATCAATCCCATCCTGGGCTTAAAAAAGGTCGGATCCATCGGATTACCAATGAAAGGCTCTGAGATGGCCATTGCTGATGACTTCGGGAAACAGCTGCCCGCCGGGGAAAAAGGCGAAATCGTTATCCGCGGCCCGCAGATTATGAAAGGGTACTGGAACAGACCGCAGGAGACGGCGAAAGCAATCCGCGACGGCTGGCTCCATACCGGGGACGTGGGTTATATGGATACCGACGGCTATTACTGGATTACCGACCGCAAGAAAGATCTGATTATCAAGGGGGGCGAGAACATCTCGCCGCGGACGATTGAAGATGTCCTTGACAGGTGCCCGGGCGTCTCCGAAGCGGCGGTGATCGGCGTGAAAGATGAAAAATATGGTGAGGAGATCAAAGCCTTCGTTGTTCTGCACCCGGGAGAAAAAGCATCCGCTGACGAAGTCCTTGATTTTTGCAGAACCAGGCTGAACAGTTTCCTGATGCCCAAATATATTGTTTTCCTGGATGCCATGCCCAGGAACCTGCCGGGGAAGATCCTGAAATCAGCACTGCGGGAGATGTGAAGGAAGTGGATGCATATGAAAGAGTTTCTTGAATGGATCGTCAACCTTATCTATAAGGGAGCAACGGGCACAAAAAGAATTCGAATAATTCTTACACCGCTGGTCGGCTTTATTTTTTTCTGTATCGTATTGTTGCTGATATTGATTTCTTTTTGTTTGGATCATTTTTGGGGATTGCCTGCGTTTATTTCAAAACCTTACAACATCGCCGTTTCGATGCCCTTTCTGATTTTGGGTTCCTTTTTGTGGCTATGGTGCGCAGTGAAATTCTTGAAAACAAAAGGAACTCCCGTGCCGATCAATCCGCCGCCGAAACTGGTTACCGACGGTCCTTACGCTTATTCACGCAATCCGATGATGACGGGTCTTTTTATGGTCATGGCCGGGATTGGTATTTTGTTTGGTTCTATAACGCTCACATTTATCATGACGCCGCTGTTTGTTTTGATGAGCATTCTTGAATTCAAATATATTGAAGAACCGGAACTGGAGAAGCGTTTTGGGCAAGAATACCGTGAATATAAAGAAAGAACCCCTGTTATTATTCCCAGGATTCGCTGAAAAACTTAAACTAAGCTTTATTTAACACCGGGTATTCATGCTCAAGATCAATCCATAAGCAACGTCGTGTTTCTTTTCAAATTCAGACAATTTAAAAATAACATCTATATGCAAGCATTTACTATGGTTTTTTTGAAAACTTGCTTTTTGTTCGGCTGAAAATGTCGGTTCTTTTGACAGTTTTTTGTTTTGTCCCGGGAAGGTGCGATTCCGTATCATCAAATAAAAAAAATTTTAATATTTGTAAATCCTTACTTATAAAGGAATAGTTCGGATTGTAATACAATGTCTTAATTATTTAAACAACATAGA
>PHBN01000004.1 GCA_002840635.1 Deltaproteobacteria bacterium HGW-Deltaproteobacteria-1 | reverse complement strand
CCAACTGCAACATCGGCCAGAACGTTGTGATTGGTCCCGATGCTGTGATCGGAAACAAGTGCAAGATACAAAACAATGTCAGCGTCTATAAAGGTGTGACTCTGGAAGATGGTGTTTTCTGCGGCCCGTCCATGGTTTTTACAAACATCTATAATCCAAGAGCGGAAATTGGAAAAATGGATCAGGTCCGCCCGACACTTGTTAAAAAAGGCGCGACGCTTGGCGCCAACTGCACCATTGTATGCGGCCATACCATCGGCAGTTATGCATTTATCGGAGCCGGCGCCGTGGTGACAAAGGATGTTGCGGATCACGCGCTCATGGTTGGCAATCCGGCCAGACAAATCGGCTGGTCATGCAGGTGCGGAGAGAAGATTAATGAAAGTAATCTGACCTGTCCAGTCTGTCGCAAAAAATACAAACCAGGAAATGCCGGTCTGATGGAAGAATAAAATGCTCATTTTTAAATCCCGCTGCTGCGGGGCGAGCGTTAATACTCCGCAGCTTGCTGCGAGGTATGAAATTCTGACGAATCATTTTTTAATATAAACAAACGGTCTCGTTAATTTTATAAAATGATGTTTATAGAATTGAAGATGATTAAGATTAACCAGGTCTCAATAAGTGAACTAAATATTTAATTTAGGGGGAGAATGATTCATGGAAAAGCAAAAAGAAGAATATGATGATGAGATTAATCTTTATGATTTATGGAAAGTAATTGCCAAAAGAAAAATCCTCATCATCGGATTGTTCATTTTTATCGTTGGATTAACTGCCATAAACAGTTTCAGGATGCCCAATATTTATAGAGGGGAGGCTTTTTTCTCCCTCCTCATCAGCCCAGAATTAATAAGCCCCCAAGAAATTATCACTTTAATTGGAATAATTGATGAGCCAAAACAATTAAGGATAATACCTAAATCGAATTCTAATGTAATACGTATCAAACTCAACACCATTGGGAAGTCAAGAAATGAATCAAAAAATAAACTTACAGTGACGATTGATGCAAAAAAGAAGGACGTCATTCCCGGGGCTTTCTCGGAGGTCTTAGGTTATTTAAATAATATGGATATTATAAAACATCAAATTAGCCGCGAAAAAGAAATTCTTATTAGGCAAAAGGCTGAACTATCAGATCTTATAAAATCCTCACCTGATTTAAAAGTGACGTACTATAAAATGATTGAGGCAGGAAAGCTCACCACAACGCAATTCGACCCAATAGAAGTTGAGAAAGAAATAATTGATATAAAAATAAATGTAGTAGAGCTTGACCAGCGAATTATAAGATTAAATAATGGAGGTATAGAAATGGCAGTACAGCCATATATTTCCGACAAGCCTGTTAGCCCAAAGATACTGCGGAATATCGCCTTGGCCGGCATGATTAGCCTTTTATTAGGGATCTTCCTGGCTGCAATAATAGAATATATTAGTAACGTTAAGAAGAGAAACAACAATTCTTCCGGTAATTCTTCAATGGAGTGAATCTTACAGACCAGCATGACCCAGATAGTTGAAGGCATTCTGAAACCCGATATATCCGAACTCTGTGCGATTCTGATTGACGTTTTGAAACAAGGCAAAGACGTTGATCCTGCGCAGCTCTCTGTCTTGACACCCGAGCAGTGGCACAAATTCCTGGCTATTGCGGCTACACAACGTGTAACATCCCTTGTTTTTCATCAACTGAAAAAGAAGGGGCTTGATCAGGCCATTCCATCTGAAGTTTACGCTTTTCTTCGGGATGCCTGTTTGAAAAACACTATGCGCATCATGAAAATGAGTGCACAATCACTGCTTGTTATAAAGGCACTGAACTCTGCGAATATTCCGACGATCCCGCTCAAGGGAATTGTAATGGCTAACAGCATCTACGAAAGCATCGGCCTGCGGGAAATGAATGACTGCGACCTGCTGGTACCTCCGGAAAAGCTGGCAAAAGCGGCGGAGATATTGACAGGTATGGGATACAAACCGGCGCGGCCTTTTTATGTGGATTCCATAATTCATACCGATTTGCATCTCCCCGGTTTCATCAAAAAAGGCCATGTCACGATTGAAATCCACTGGAACATCACATCACCAAACATCTACTACAGTATCGATCCCCGTGCACTCTGGGAGGAAGCGGTACCTGTGCAAATTTTGGATTATGACACTATCATGCTTTCTCCGGAGGATTTTCTGCTTCACCTTTGTATGCACACATCCTATCAGCATCAGTTTAACTTTGGACTTAGACCATCCTGCGACATTGCCGAAGTGATTGACCATTTCGGGTCAACCCTTGATTGGCTAACCATAGCGGAAAGGGCAAAGCAAAGAAACTGGACCCGTGGTGTCTATCTAGCTCTGGTAATCGCTTCAGAATTTGCTGGCGCTCATGTTCCAAAAGATTTTCTGGAAAGGTTCCGTCCGTCGGATATCTCGGATTCTGTTCTGAATACCGTTGGGACTCAAATTTTAACGGAGAAATATTTTACCACTTCTGTACCTGACCATTTTGCCAAACTTCTTACCAGCAGAAGCGGTATGGATCAGATTAAAATTTTCATGAAGCGAGTTTTTCTGCCTCGTGCAACGATCGCCAAAAGTTACTTGTTGCCTGCTAATTCATTCAAGGTTTATTTATGTTATCCTAGACGATTCATTGATGTGCTGCTTCGGCATGGTCGAACCTTCCTCTATGTGACGAAGCACAAAGAAAATGATCCTTTGCTAACAGCTTTCATCGATCGCAAGGCTCTTATCTCTGCCTGGCTTTCCGGTCGATAGAATTCGTCTGTGACAAATGTATGACGGTCAGCCACTAACCATGGATGATCGACTATAAACCATCATCTGCGATGACATGGTTACGCAATATGAACAATCAACCAATTGAGAGCTTTGAACAACGGTTTGTTTCATAGTGATTGAGAAATGCTCCAATGATTTCGAACATTAGGTTTCGGTTCTTGCAGATAAACATTTCGAATCAGTTGAAAGTATTATACGGTGTTCATTTTGCCTCCAATACAATCCCATCGTTTCTCCAAACGTTTAATTTAAAGGAATTATGCTGTTAATGCATTTGCCAAGTAATATATAATAATGTCAATATATTGTCGAATTTTTGGTCTGACTAACTCAAGGGATATTCGAGGTAAAATTGATCAGGCAAATAAATAAGCAAGGTGGTTTTGCAAACTCTCGATATGGCTTTGATTTATAAATTGTATATGAGAAAAAATAAATATTTTAAGAAAAAACATCCAGTATTTTTATATATCATTTCACTCATATTGATTATTGCTAATTATTATGTTCTGTGTGACCTCTATGTAAAAATTGTTTATCCTATTTTTAATTTTGGCGATATGTCCTATGATCCACGTGGCAATAGACTATTTGAAATATTTTTACTTTTGTTGACGGCAGTAATTTTGCCTCAAAAAATTAAGGAGCCTAGTGATATATACAACTGGATTTATTTTATCATTTTAATCATTCCTGCATCTGTATTGTCAGTGGAACAGGGAAGTAACAGATTTCATTTTTTTTTAATGACTGCAGCCCTTTGGATGCTGATCCTGATTCAATATCTTATAAAAGCAATCCTTAAAAATCGAACTGTTGAAATTAATATGGGGTATAAATATCTCCCCTATCGCTCCGTATTGTTTATAATTATTATTACATTGGTTTTTCTTGTCTTACAAGTGCGAGGCGAATTTAATTTTAATATAAGCGAAGTGTATGCTTATAGATTTGACATTTCTAGTAATATGCCATTCGCACTGCGCTATTTATTATCTATAGCAGCTATATCATTAGTTGGCTATTGTAGTGCTCTTGCCCTTCATCGGAAAGATTTTAAATTGTTATTTCTGATAGTTATCACAGGGGTATTGTATTTTGGATTTTCCAGCCATAAGGCCATGTTGTTTTATCCTCTCGCTGTAATTGCCTTGTATTATGTTCTAAAACTGCCCCGTCCTCATTTAATTATTATAATATGCATTTGTGTCTTATCAGTTGTAACAATTATATTCACCAGCGATGAATTTTTGACGTTGGGCTCTATGTTTGCGAATCGGATTATATTCCTTCCTAATCAAATTAATTTTCATTATTTTGATTATTTTTCCAGTAATCCACATATGTTATGGGCAGAGAGTAAAATTAGTTTTGGATTGTTAGAATCAGAATTGCCTATGAGTGTTATGAATTACATTGGTGGCTTGATGACAGGTGATTATGATGTGGGAGCAAATACAGGATGGGTTGCCAATGCTTATATGAATGCAGGAATAATTGGCATCAGCCTTTACGCTGTGATCGTAAGTTTTCTTTACTTTTTAATAGATCATTGGTCAAAGATTTATGGAATGAGATTTGTTTGTTCCGCATTCCTGATTCCGGTTACAACTTTTATAATGAGCTCCGATTTATTAATTACTCTTTTAACAGGCGGCCTCATTTTTTTACTTTTGATATTTGAAGTTACTACTTTTAACATTAGACTGCGTGGAAAAATGCATAATACTCCCCAAAGAGTGGACAAAGGTGTCGAGAAAGTGAGAATAAAAAATGGAATTTAGAGCATCACATTTACACAAAGCCGTCATTTTGCTGTCTGCTTTAATCGTTACGATTATGACAGGTTGTGGCGGTGGTGGTAGTGATCCAATCCCGCTACCAGCCTCATCATTAAAAGCAATCACGTCATTTTCACTTGCAGGGGTTGATGGTACAATCAATGAATCAGCAAAAACCATATCAGTAATTTTACCATCTGACACGGAAGTTAAGAATTTAGTGGCAACCTTCACAACAACCGGTGCAAGTGTGCGTGTGAGTGCAACAAAGCAGATAAGCGGCACGTCAGTTAATGATTTTACCAATTCTGTGGTTTATACAGTAACCGCAGCAGATGGAACAACACAGAATTATACCGTGGTTGTATCGGTGGTGCTGTCATCGGCCAAGGCCATTACGGCATTTTCACTGGCTGGCGTTGTCGGGACGATTAATGAGACCACAAAGACGATATTGTTGACTATGCCATATGATACAGATTTGGCATCTTTGGTAGCTGTTTTCACAACAACCGGTGCCGGTGTCAATGTAGGTGCAACGGAGCAGATAAGTGGCACGTCAGTTAATGATTTTACCAATTCTGTGGTTTATACAGTGACCGCGGCAGATGGAACAACACAGGATTATACTGTGGTTGTATCAGTGGCGCTGTCATCGGCCAAAGCTATTACGGCATTTTCACTGGCTGGTGTTGTCGGGACGATTAATGAAACAACAAAAACGATATCGTTGACTATGCCATTTGGCACATATGTTAAAGATTTGGTGGCAACCTTCACAACAACTGGCACCAGCGTAAAGGTTGATTCAATTGTTCAGATAAGCGGCGTAACAGCACACAACTTTACCGATCCAATAGTTTATATAGTGACCGCGGCAGATGGAACAACGCGGGATTATATTGTAGTTGTAACAGTAGCACTGTCTCCGGCCAAAGCGATTACCGCTTTCTCACTGTCGGGCGTTGTAGGGATGATTAATCAGACGGCGAAAACGATAGCGGTGAGCATGCCATTTGGCACAGACAGAACAAATCTGGTGGCAACCTTCACAACAACGGGCACCAGCGTAAAGGTTAATTCAACTGTTCAGATAAGCGGCGTAACGGCACATAATTTTACCTATCCTGTAACATATACAGTAACCGCAGCAGATGGAACAACACAGAATTATACGGTAACAGTTACCGAAACTCTGAATGTGAAGGATGTATCTGTAGTAATTGTGTCACGTGCTAATACTCTACCAGATATTATCGTTGGGAAAATCACTTTTGAAACCGGTGCGGATTGTACCACGTCTGTTGAAATTAACGGAACACATCTTGATGCTGGCAAAGGATTTGTGCATAAGGCTTATATATATGGTACAACGGAGTCACTTACATATACGGTTCATGCAACGACAACTGAAGGTATCAACATCCAACAGACTAAAGTTTTAACAAGTGATAACTCAAATATTTTTTCCTACCAGGGCAATATTGACGATTATATAAAATACCTTATTCCTGTAGTAATACACATATATGAAACATATCCAACTCGTGAAGATTTTATTGATGTCATGCTTCCTGGAGGGGTTAATTACTTTAGCCTTTTTCAAAAAGAAAATATCTTCTCAATGAAAGAAGCAACCATAAGAGAACTGTATAATTCAATTAACATTTGGCACGAAAATAATAAAGCTAACCTAAAGTCAGCATGGCCATTTTTTTCCGATGCGGAGCTTAAAGCCGTCAGTATTTTAAATGCAGTAAGCTACTTGTGGCACTATGGAAATTTCAATATGATTTCTCGTGCTGGATGTGTTCAGGTCAATGAACTTATAACCGAGGATTCTGCAGATTATATTTATGCAGATGGTAAGACGCCACCTATTTATTGGAAAACGGCCGTGGGGATGACTGATTACTTGAATAGTAAAATTGGCTGTTGCACAGACCATGCATTTTTAACAAAGGCACTTCTTGAAGAGGCCGGATTTAACTCCAGACGCGTGTATATTGGAGTAGCACACGTAATGACGGAAGTTTTAATAGATTCGTCATGGCGCACTATTGATGCTACGGCGGGTCTAATGGTGAATACGTCAATGGCATCAATGATTGAGAAGACGCCAAGAAAAACCTATCTGTTTTTTACGCCCTACATGTATTTTGATTCACCGCTTTTCTTTTCGTTACCTTTATATCCTTCATTTCCTTCATATATTATAGGAACGGGTTTTGAAGAAGGAGGTGGTGCTACAGATATATCACAGATTAATATCTTTTTAGGCTATTATACCACAGAGACAGATCAGTTAAATGGCCTATAAAAACGCTGAATAGATACAACAGACAGCATTGTGATAGAAAACTATTTTATTTATCTGAATAAATGTTTCTTCAAAATTTATAAGCACAAATTAAGAGATTTGTTCTAAACTTTTAAATTGAAGGCTGAATATTTTGAAAGGTTTGTTTAAGTAGTGATTAAATAATAACTAAACCGGTTGTTGAACCTAAGACCAACTTCGATATCGATTGAGGTACTATTGCGCCAAACAGTTAGGAGATTTACGGCTTGAAAAAAACGATATGGGTAATAACAATTTTTCTATTGACAATAAGCGTAGTAACACGTGGCATTTGCTCAGAAATCGATCTACTTATCCCTGCTCTCGAAAATGGTGAAAAAAGCCCAGAGTTATTCAGATTGCTGACAGGTGTAAATGAATTTGACTTGCTCTATGTGGAAGGGCAGTATCATCTTTTCTATGATGACAAAATTCAAACGAAATATCGTAAGGCTACTACAATAGGCGGGCTATCTGCTGCTGCCGATGAATTAACAATAGCTGGAAACTACCCTTCAGCTATATATGAGAATGGGACATGGCATCTATGGCTATGGGATAATGATGACAAAATTACTAAACATTATAGTGCAAAATTCGCAAAAGGTCCATACACGTTTATGGATGAATGCCCTCGTTATCTAGGTGATTATGATGTTGTGAAGAGTCCAGTTGATGGATCTTACTTTGCAGGCTATAAAAATTCTATAACTTTACGGGGGGGTGTGGCAAAAAGCAAATCACTAAATGGGCCATGGCAAGACCTTGGTTATGTTTTTACAGAAAGAAACCAATCCAACTGGCACCTAGGGGAAGAAGCTGATGGAAGCGTCTTTTTTTATTTAAATAAAGTTTATTTTCTCTTTGCTGGCTGGGATGGGGTAAAACAAAGGATTGGCATAGCCCAGGTTGATGCGCAAACGATGAAAGCATTAACTAAAGCAACATGCCTCCTTAGCCCTAAAGAGTCTTGGCAGAAAAGAAACAATTCACCCAAAGTATTTAATCCAGTAGGATTTATAGATCCTCATAATGCTAAACAAGTATATGTATATTATTCTCAAAATCCCAGCGCTGCTTTTGAGACTGGTTGGGGTTACATCAGAGCAAACGTAAAATATTGAAGGGTGTGTTTAAGTATTCCAGAATAAATTTACATCTTTCATTTCTGATCCATCCTTCCTGTTAAAGAATTTTTTTATTAGGATTTTTTAACAGAATTTAATAGGAAGTATGAAATTCATAGCTAACATATCTTTCATACGTGACTTGACGGCTCGTTTCAAGTCCTCTTCATACTGGAAAGACATCGCTTGGTTGTCATCGGGAACCGCGTTGGCACAAGTCATTATGTTAACAACAATGCCATTATTTACCCGTCTTTTCACGCCATCTGATTTTGCGCTTCAAAATCTTTTCGGCCAGATAGTAAGCTTGGTAGTAATAGTAGCAACACTGCGCTATGAGTACTTCATTCAACTGCCGATGCAAGATGCTGATGCTCTTTTATTAGTAAAAGTTGTCGCCATTCTGAGCTTTTTCGCAATACTAACATTAACGCCTGTTTTATGGCTATTTCGCAACGTCATCGCTCTTAGTGTTGGCGACGCTGCCTTATCACCTTGGCTAGTCTTCATTCCTGTTACAGCTGCCACCATGTCATTGGCAATAGCCCTGCAGGGTTGGACCCAGCGCAAAAAACTTTTTCGTCGCTCTGGGGAATCCGAGATAATGGGGAAAGCAAGCTACGCCGTTACCATCCTTTTAGGCTGGCTTTTTCTTCCAGGTGCTGGAGGTCTTATACTGTCTTGGCTTGGCACTTCTTTAGGCAAAATTTTCTGGTTGTTGCGTGATGTTCAGTGGATAATTTTTGGAGGCTATCCGGAACTCAAGCGCATTGCACGGTTGTATATGCGGTTAGGCGGTTCTTTGGTGATTTCACACGGATTACTTGCGTGTACAGTAGCTATTCCTTCGATTTTCATTGCGCGTATTTATGGTTCTGAAATACTTGGGCAATATGCTCTTGCATATCTTGTGATTTGCTTTCCGTCGGTCTTATTGGGAAATGCGATTGGTAATGTATACTATCAAAGGGCTTCTGAGCGTTGGGCACAGGGTTTTAATTTTGCGGATATTTGGCGCTCAACGGCAAAGAAGCTGATTTTTATGGGGCTTCCCATTTATGGTGTTGCAATTATGATAATGCCTTGGTTATTTCCTATATTTTTTGGCGATACTTGGGGGCCAGCAGGATTTTATTGTGCTATTCTTGCTTTCAGTGCCTTCTTTTCATTCATAACAACTCCTATGGATCGGGCATGCCTTATTGTTGGCGCATGGTGGTATGCTCCTTTGTGGCATGCAGCGCGGACAGCAACAACAGTTGTCGTAGCGTGGGTGACACTGATTTTTCAGTGGCCCATCAATTCATTCTTAACATGTTTGGTATTTCAACAAATCGTACTCTATTTAATAGATTATTGGGTGCAGTGGCATTTTGCACGCCGATTACCACCATTAGTCAGACAAACTTCATAGGAGCCAAGTAATAAATTGAAACGTTGTCTAGTTGCTACTGGAAAAATCGAGTAGAATAATTTAGGGGATTTCTAAAAAACTATCGAACAAATGATCGTTCTTAAAAATTGTAAATTTGATGATATGCTGATCATTAAAGGCACATAGATAGTGTTGAACAAAAGCCCCGTTGTTATGAATAGTTAGATAAATAAAGGGAGCTTTACGCAAAATGTATGATATTCGCCTATATAAGGAAGGTGAAGAGATTGATATAATATCATTTATTAATCAATTTACTATGATAAAACACACATACGAAGGCTGGTTGTGGGAATATACTAAAAACCCAATTGATAAAAACCTGTTTGCAATTATTCGAGATGACAATAATAATTTAATTGCAACTCAAGCTCTTATTCCAATATTTTTAACTTACAGAAGCAAAATAATATTATCGGCCAAAAGTGAATCCACGCTTGTACATCCGGAGTATAGGGGGAAGAATTTGTTTAGCAGGGTATATAAATTAATTTTTGAAATACTCGATGACATCAGTTGCATATGGGGATTTACCGGGGCTTTAAAACCATTCAAGAATGCAGGTTTTGAAATTGCGGGTCATATTCAAAATACCTTCACTCCTCTGAAATTTTTTAAGGCTTTACATTTTTTTTCAAGAAGATATGTATTTAAAAAACTACGCTTTAAGAATATTTTTTATTTATTAGGCTTTTTTTGCATAGGCATTATCATATCTATTCGTAACATGATTTTTAATTGGATTGCTTTACACCGACGTCACGAAATTGAAATTAGTGAATGTGCACAGGATGAAATAGATTTTGATAAATATACTGATGTGTTTACTAAAAGTATGCCAGAAGTTGTGACCATTTATCGTGATTGTAGATTAATGAGTTGGTGGATTTTTAATAATCCTTATCGTGAACATAAAATATTTGGGATTAAAAGAAATGACGTATTGCTGGGATATTTTATCACTTCTTACGATGATGAAATGGTAATATTGCGCGATTTTGTTATGTGCGAAATACTTAATAATGAAGAAGGGTCATACATTGGTGCATGGATTATGCAATATTTTAAAAGCGAAGGTTATGGTATATTGTTTAATCAAATATATAATAATGACAATGAATATTACAATAAATATATATCACCAATCTTGAAGAAAGGTTATGTTGCCTTTCCGAATAAATTACCGGTTGTGTTCAAATCTTTTTCTGAAAAGTATAATCATTTAAATAATAATAAACTTTGGTATTTTACAGGACTATTCGCAGAGCTCATATAGTTATAAGCATTATTTGCGTCGGACATGCTGTCAATATCAGGAAAAGTCATATGGTGAGGATTTGTAAATTCTCTTGGCCTGGTTTACAGCCGTACTAAAATTTTTCTTTTCGTAATGCCTTTTTGCTTTTTCAGAATGGTCAGAAAATGAAAATATTGCTTGCAATAATCTTTATGAAAAAACAATCGTTTTTCACTTTTTTTATTTTGTTAAATGAATCATAAGCCTGCAATAACTATGCTCCATTATGGAGGGTTTAGTTATGCGTGGCATGAGAATGCATTTCTGTCGCGTAATCAGGCCCATTATGCAATGGCGTGCTTATGGTCGATGGTGGCAGGTTCTTCGAAATGGGAGGGAAATCCTGCGATTGTTTTTCCTGCTGTCTCAATAAAACAGGTTGAAGCCGAACTTGATCTACGGCCAGGTGAACTACCGTGGATAAAGTTAAGCACTGTTCTGCCTAGAGGGACAGTGCTTAACTTTGATACCGATAGCTTTCCTGCGATCTGTCGTATGCATATGGAAATGCCTTCTTGTTATAACGGACAGGGAATTTTCCCTCTTGACCTACCAGCTGCTGTATTTTTGGGTTTGACTCGTTGGGAAGAATGGAAGCGACCAGTTTTAGACGCTTTTGGGTGCCATGACGAACAAGCAACACAATGCGCTAGACAAAAATATCTTGATCGTCCCGTGCTTGATGAGTGGGCGATGGTGGTACGAAAATGGATTGAAATGAAAGATCCTTCTTGGCAAGCAGTTTTACCCGTTCCCAGAATATGGATATCGCATGATATAGATAACGTCAGATATTTCAAAAATTTATTTCGCATAATAAAAGGTTTTGCGAAGGGTATAATCCATCAGCGTTCAATTTCTCTGGCTTTTAAATATTTTTTAATGGGATTGAGGGCAGTTCGACATTCAGAAAATGATCCCTTCTACAAAGGCATAAGAGATCTAATGGACTTAGACGAGTTTCTAGGTTTGAAAGGTACGTTTTTTTTTATGACGGCCCGAGATAGTGAGTTGGATGATGGTTACGATATGCATCATCCAACTCTTTTTCCTCTTTTAAAGGAATTGCGAAAACGTGGACATGAGATAGGTTGGCATGTAGGTTATTTAGCCTCGAAATATCTTGATGTTTTTGAAAAGGAAAAGAATTTATTTTGCATTTTGGATTCTAATGGTCAATCTGGAGCCCGTCATCATTATCTTGCATGGCGCGGTCCTGAATCATGGCGTCGGATTGCAAACAGTGGATTCGGATACGATTCAAGTTTAGGGTATAATTATATACCTGGGGGATTCAGATGCGGCACAGCTTATCCATATCAAGCGTTCGATTTGCAGAGAGATTCTGTACTTCCCCTAATTGAACGTCCCTTAATTGTTATGGATGGTCCGGTTATGCTCATGGCGAGGCAAAAGAACTTAATCGAAGCGGATGAAATGATATCAAAATTATACAATCGGACGATATTATCCGGCGGATGTTTTTCTATTTTGATTCACAATTCAATAGATTGGGAATATCCTGGTGCGTTAACTTTTTTCAAGGAATGGCTCTCTAAAAAGCTTTGAGGTTTGCAAAATGCATTACCTGTTAAAATATAAAAGATGATGAATTTAGACTTCATCATCAAACATGAAGGTGCTGAATGTGTGGAATAAGTGGCATCATCGATAAACATTCCAAGATAATAGACGAGGATGAAATCAGACAGATGAACGACCTTATCAGCCATCGCGGTCCTGATGATGAGGGTTATTTTTGGGGGGATCATTTTGCATTAGGTCACAGGAGGTTGTCAATCATTGATTTATCGTCTGATGCGCATCAACCTATGTCGTATAATGATAAATATGTGATTGTTTATAACGGTGAAGTTTATAACTATCTGGAGATCAAAGAAGAATTAATGAACTTAGGTTATTTATTTCACACAAAAAGCGATACGGAAGTTATATTAGCTGCCTATGATCAATGGGGATTTGATTGCTTAAAAAAATTTAATGGAATGTGGGCTTTTGCAATTTTCGATAAAGAAAAAAATATCATTTTCTGTAGTCGTGACAGGTTTGGTGTTAAGCCTTTTTATTATACAGAGGTCAATGGAAAGTTCATTTTTGGATCGGAAATTAAACAGTTATTGGCATTTTTGCCTGCAAGATATGTTAATAAAAATATTTTAATGGATTACATTGTTCTGGGTTATGAAGATCATTCAAATGAAACCTTTTTTGAGAATATCTTTAAATTAGGACAGTCTCACAATTTAATATATAATTTGACCACACACCAGTATAATATTCAACGCTACTATGAAATAAGATTAAATGAATCTCTCAATAGAGCCGATGAAGTATCCGCCGTAAATGCATATCGAAACAAGCTCACTGACGGGATAAAACTGCGCTTACGATCGGATGTAAAAGTCGGCACGTGTCTTAGTGGCGGGCTAGATAGTTCATCAGTTGCATCAATTGCTTCTCGCCTTTATGAAAGTGATGACAAGTTTTTGGCTATTCATGCAAAATCAAGTGAGTTAAAAAGTGATGAGAGCGCATTTGCCATTGCTGTTTCAAGTTATTCTCACTTGGACTTAAATATAATCGAACCAACAAAAAATGATTTTTTTAGGAATATTGAAAATGTAATAACGGCCCAGGAAGAACCATTTGGCAGCCCATCTATCTTTTTACAATATTTTGTGATGAGGAAAGCCAGAGAACTTAATTGCAAAGTATTACTAGATGGTCAAGGCGGTGATGAAACTCTGCTAGGTTACGAAAGATTTTATCCGGCTTTTTTAAAGGGTCAGAGGTTGTTGGCAAAGATTAAGGTGTTACTTTCTGCTCGTAGAAATTCAAAATTATCGATTAGCGATTTAATAAAATACTATGTCTATTTTACAAATGTGAGAATCCGATTCTTCAGACTTAAAACAAGAAATTCATTTATTAAAAAAAAATATTTCGATCTTGTCAGCAAATCATTATTAACATTTCATTCGAGGAGTTATTTAGATATTTTGACGATGCAAATCAACGAATTATTCTGTACCCCGTTGCCCAGCCTTTTAAGATACGCAGATAAGAATTCAATGCGGCATTCAATTGAGGGGAGGTTGCCTTTTCTGGATTATCAAACATTAGAGACAGCCCTATCCATTAACAATCAATATAAAATTAAAAATGGCTGGACAAAATATATTTTAAGGAAATCTGTAGAGAAAGATAAAATTTTACCAGATTCAATTATATGGCGTAAAAATAAACTTGGTTTCGATGCACCTGAAAAAACATGGATGGATTCATTAAATGGTCATTTAACTGAAACCATACACCACTCAAAAATCTTATCAGAAGTGTCTGATAACAGCAGAATAAACATAAACAATCTGGACAATAGACAGAAATGGAAATTATTTAATATTGCAAAATGGGAAAAGATTTACAATGTCAGTATACGATAAAATCATTCATCTTACATCCGTTCACGGTCGTTACGAAATACGTACATTTTTGAAGGAATGTGTGTCACTGGCAAACCATGGTTACGATGTATCGATTGTGCTTGCCGATGGCAATGGAGATGAAATTAAAAATAGCGTTAAAATTATTGATGCAGGGATTAATTCAACCAATCGTCTTTTACGCATGACCAGGACCGTAAAAAAAATCTATGAAAAGGCGCGAGAACTTGATGCAGAAATCTATCATTTTCATGATCCGGAACTTATTCCTGTTGGTTTAAAACTTAAAAAACAAGGCAAGAAAGTAATCTATGATGTTCACGAAGATTATGGGGAAGACATCTTAAACAAAGAATGGTTGCCGAAAATTTTGCGGAACACTGTGGCTAAAATATTTGATCGACACGAAAAAAAAGCCGCTAAAGTTTTTGATGGCATTGTCACGGCGACGCCTCACATCAGGACAAAATTTGAAAAATTTAACGCAAACACCATCGATATAAACAATTATCCTATCCTGAGCGGTCAGACTATTCCTGATTCTAAAGGGATATTAAAAGACAACTGTGTAAATTTTGTTGGCGCCATTAATCGTATTCGAGCAATCGTTGAAATGGTTTCCGCTTTAGAGTTTACGGATGCTAAATTGATTTTAGCCGGGAAATTTACGACACATAAAGATTTTACATTAGTAAAATCTATGAAGGGGTGGGCCAAAGTCGATTATCGTGGCCAGGTAGGTAGATCTGAAATAGTGAAAATATTTGTTGAATCCGCAGCGGGTTTGGTATTATATCATCCAGGACCTAACCACACGAATTCGCAACCAAATAAATTGTTTGAATATATGGCGGCGGGTTTGCCGGTTATTGCATCAAATTTTCCTCTCTGGAAAGATATTGTTGAAATGAATAGTTGTGGAATCTGTGTGAATCCTTTAAATTCGAAGGAGATCGCTGATGCTATAAATTGGGTGTTGCAAAATCCATCGCAAGCCGCCGAAATGGGCAGAAATGGAAGGAAGGCCATTGAAGAAAAGTATAATTGGGAAGCAGAGAGTCATAAGCTTATTAGTTTTTATGAACAAATGTTAAAATGAAGACGTATGGAAACAAAAATAATTCACTTACCAAAATTTGAAGATCCGAGAGGCAATCTTTCTTTTATTGAGGAGGAGAATCATATTCCTTTTAAAATTGAAAGGACTTATTGGATATACGATGTTCCGGGCGGTCAGGTTCGAGGCGGTCACGCTTTTAAAGAGCAAAGGGAATTCATTATCGCTCTGTCCGGAAGTTTTGACATTGTGGTTGATGATGGATCGCAGAAACAGGTATATTCTTTGAATCGCTCCTATTACGGTCTTTATATTCCATGCGGATTGTGGCGGCGGATGGAAAACTTTTCGACCAACTCGCTGGCTGTTGTGTTGAGCTCGACAAAATATGAAGAATCCGATTATATCCGTGATTATGATGAATTTTTAAAGTATAGGGACGAATATGCAAAACAGTGTTTATGATTGTGTTATTCTGCCCTTGAGTAAGATTCACAATCGGGCAGGCAATATTACTATCGTCGAGGGCCAAACACATATTCCGTTTGAAGTTTGTCGTATTTATTACTTGTATGACATTCCTGGCGGAGAAGACAGGGGCGGCCATGCCCATAAAACGCTTCATCAGCTTATTGTCGCAGCCAGTGGATCATTCAATGTATTGCTTGATGACGGACAGAATAAAAAGATCATTACGTTGAATCGGCCGGATTACGGTTTGATGGTTGTGCCCGGCATATGGAGAGAATTGCTTGAATTTTCATCTGGCGCCATCTGCTTGGTCTTGGCTTCGCAGAAATATAGTAAAGATGACTATATTCGCGAGTACGATCAATTTATTGATTTTAAAGTACGAATCCATTACAAATAACTTTTTTATAATATAATGGTAACATGAATAGCATACATCCAACAGCAATAATTGACTCGAAAGTTCACTTAGGCGACAACAATACAATTTATCCCAATACAATAATTTATGGCCCAACCAGAATTGGGGATGATAATATAATCGGACCACATGTTGTCATCGGAATGCCTGGACAAGATACTAGAAATCCTAGATATGACAGCAGTGACAGTCAAATTGTAATTGGTAATAGAAACATCATAAGAGAATTTACGGCAATACAAAAACCATGTTACGAGTCGGTGACGTTTTTAGGTAATGATATTTTCTTAATGCAGGGTGTTCATATTCCACACGACGCCCAAATTTCCGACAAAGTTGTGATAACACCGATGTGTGCACTCGCAGGCATCACAAAGATACTTGAAGGCGCTAATCTTGCGCTTGGTTGCACTATAACTCAATACAGTGTCATTGGTCATTATTCAATAGTGGGGATGGGAGCGTCTTTAATGAAAAACTTAAAACCATTTTCTCGATTTATTCCCAATAGGAAAATATCCGTTAACGAATACGCAATAAAAAAATTCGGTTTTCAAGAATATTATGATGAAATATGCGATTATGTCATGAATGACATCTTGCCTAAGTCAAGGATAATTATTGATATGATCAATGAATTCAATGACAAGCATGCTAAATCAGGAATGCCCCTTTATTAATCATTATGAAAAAAATCCCATTTTTAGATTTAAAGCAACCCTATTTGGAATTAAAGGAAGAGCTTGATCAAGCTTATCAGCGCGTGATGGATTCCGGCTGGTATATTTATGGTGAAGAGCTAAGGGCATTTGAAGCCGAATTTGCTGATTATTGCAATGTCAAATACTGCATAGGCGTTGGAAACGGTTTGGATGCGCTTCACTTGATTCTTCGGGCAATGGATATTGGTGAAGGTGATGAAGTTATTGTGCCTTCAAATACATTTATTGCTACATGGTTGGCTGTTTCTTATGCCGGGGCCATACCTGTACCCATCGAACCCAATGAGAAAACATACAATATTGACCCAAACAGAATTGAAGCAGCCATAACAGAGAAAACAAAGGCTATCATGCCTGTTCATTTATATGGCCAACCTGCAGATATGGATCCTATTTTGGAAATCGCATCAAGGTATCGCTTGAAAGTAATTGAAGATGCAGCACAAGCTCACGGGGCGCGATATAAGGGGAAGAAGACGGGCGGTCTGAGTGATGCCGCCGGATTCAGCTTCTATCCCGGGAAAAATCTTGGGGCCTTTGGCGATGGTGGTGCTGTTACGACAAATGATCCTGTAATTGCAAAAAAGGTCCGACTTTTGAGTAATTATGGCTCACTTATTAAATATACTCATGATGTCAAAGGATTCAATTCGCGCTTGGATGAATTACAGGCTGCATTTTTACGTGTGAAGTTGAGACATCTTGATCAATGGAACGCACGTCGTCGAAAAATCGCCGATCATTATCTTCAGAAATTCACTTGTTTGACGTTCTTAATCCTTCCTGAAGTACCATCCTGGTCAGAACCTGTCTGGCACCTTTTCGTTGTCCGCACGCCGGAGCGTGAAAGATTACAAAAATATCTTGCATCTTGTGGTATTCAAACTTTAATTCATTATCCCGTCCCACCACATAGGCAATGTGCTTATCGGGATTTTTCCAATGTCTCATTGCCTGTTTCAGAGAAGATTCACAAAGAGGTGCTCAGTTTGCCGATAAGTCCTGTAATGGATGAAAATGATGTTGAGTATATTTGGAATGCGCTTGAAGGGTTCAAATTATAATTACGCGAGCGTTTGTTTTTCTCAATAATTTTGTTCATGTGGTTGTGTTTTATGAATGATCCTAAAGTGTCGGTATTAATCATTACCTATAATCAAGAACAGTTTATAAATGATACATTAAGAAGTGCCATTGATCAAGACTATAAAAATCTTGAAGTTGTGGTTTCCGATGACGGTTCTTCTGATGGAACGCCGAAAATAATCAATGAGTACACAAAACGATACCCTCTGCGTGTAAAAGCGATCACGAATGGTCAAAATTTAGGAATTACTGGAAATTGCAATCGAGCTCTGCATCAGTGTACGGGCTCGTTTATAGCCATTCAAGGCGGCGATGATGTCCTTTTACCAAATAAAATCAGGATGCAGGTTAATTGGTTTTCTGAGTCGGAAAAAAGAGTATTATGCTATCACGATGCTGAAGTTTTTGAATCTTCTTCAAATGAAAAAATTTGTAATTACAGCGAAATGGCACCTCTCATTTCTGGCATTGGGCCGGTAGCCCTTATTGAAAGGATGCGATTAGGTGCGGCAACAACAGTTATGGTTAGGACATCCTCAATACCTGAATATGGATTTGATATCCGTTTACCGATGGTTTCCGATTGGAAATTTCAGATTGATTGTCTGATTGGAGGAGGTGAGTATGGCTTCATTGATGGTGTTTACGCCCGCTATAGGCGTCATGGAAAGAATTCCCGATTAAAAGCGTCAAAACAGTATTATGAGGATTGCTTGATGACCACGTATCTTGTTGAAAAAGAATGTACGCAATACGCATTAGCCTGCAGGAAAGCACGTGCACGAATTTATGGCGGCATGGCCATAGACATGGCAACTCGGAAAAATTATCGATCAGCGTTTCAAATGTACATGAAAAGCGTAAAAGAATCTTATTCTTGGAAACTGTTGCCAGGGATTATATTTATTCTTCTGCCGGGGGCCTTAAGAAAACTATTAATTAAATTGTTTGGGAAATCTATACCCGAACTAAACTACAGTCAACATTAGATTCTTTTGTATGGTTTCCCAAAATGCTGAAAAATGGCGTTGATGCCTTGTTCAGACAATTGGTTTTAATCCCTTCCGTTCTTCAAAGATACTCAAACCGGCATAAACCAGCGAGAGGTTTGTCTAATCCACGAGAAAACTAGTAATCAGGGACAAGGTAGGTATATATTAAGAAAATATGAACACGTCACAACTCTATGGGCCAATCTCTTTCTGAAATAAACTGTTATTCAAACCTGTGACTATTAACAAATTGGAGTCTGATAAACATGAATAAAATAAACAATAAATGCCAACAGCGCATTCTCATAACGGGCGCAAATGGTTTTCTCGGTCAAACATTATTGTCACAATTGCAGGCATCGGGGGTTTCTCTGCTTGCAAGCGATTTAGGTGATGTATGTTATACAATGAACACACATTATCGCAAAGCAGATATTACAAAAGAAGAAAAGGTAAAACCCCTACTAGAAAACATAAACACAGTTATACATGCTGCTGGTTTGGCGCACGTTTTTAACGCTGACGACAGCATGCACAATAAATTTCATGAAATCAATGTAATTGGTACTGAAAACGTAGTTTCTTCTGCCGTCTCGTCGGGTGTTCAGCATTTTGTTTTAATAAGTTCTGTCTCTGTCTATGGGCCATGTACAGGCAAAGCTTATAATGAACAAAAGCCGTGTAATCCCGTTAGTTCTTATGCCCAATCTAAATATAATGCAGAACTGTGTGCCACTAAAATTGCCCAAAAATCAGGTATGGCATTAACAATTTTTCGATTAACTACACTTTATGGTGAGGGTGATCCCGGTAACGTGGGACGTCTGATAAAAATGATAGATAACGGTCGTTTTTTTTGGGTAGGTAATGGCAGTAACCGAAAAAGTTTATTATATAAAGTTGATGCGGCACGGGCTGTTATGGCGGTAATTCAAAGGCCTGCATCAGATATCAATATATACAATATTTCTGCTCCTCCTTGCACTATGAATGAAATTGTTAATGTTATCGGAGATGTGCTTGACAAACATCCCTTTCCATTGCGCATACCGGCTTCTCTGGCCTTGTTGCTGGGTCGGTATTTTTACAAAATATCCAATCGACGATTGGGTGGGCATTATAAAACTTTAAAGAAGTGGCTTACAGAGGATGTTTACGATGTGAGTCGCTTTCAAAAAGCTTATAATTTTCGTACACAAACGAGTTTACAGGAAGGATTAAAGCGGGAAATCACGAGGTATCTACAGGAGAAAAATGCTCGATAAGGTTTTGTTAAAATAAAAAGAGTTTGTTTAAGCAGTTGCTTAAACTAGAGACGAGTATTGGCGCAAATATGGAGGAGGCTTTGATGGGTCAGAGTGAGCAGATTTTTTAAAAATGTCCATAGCTTCAAAAAAGGCACAAGAAATGGACTATTGGCTCAGATTCCTAGGGATATCATCATGATTTCAAAACCCGAAATTAAACAGATATTAAAGGTGTGACATTGGAAGATGGTGTTTTCTGCGGCCCGTCCATGGTTTTTACAAACATCTATAATCCAAGAGCGGAAATTGGAAAAATGGATCAGGTCCGCCCGACACGTGTTAAAAAAGGCGCGACACTTGGCGCTAACTGCACCATTGTATGCGGCCACACCATCGGCAGTTATGCATTTATCGGCGCTGGCGCCGTGGTGACAAAGGATGTCGCGGATCACGCGCTCATGGTTGGTAATCCGGCCAGACAAATCGGCTTGATGTGTATCTGCGGTGAGAAACTGGCCGAAAACCTAAAATGCCCTGCTTGTAATAAGCAGCACAAAAAAACGGATCAAGGATTAAGTGTAAAAAATTGAGGTGTTATACCCATCGCATATGGCCAGTTACCCGACGGTTGACTGTCTATGCCTGATCAATTCGATATTGCTATCATCGGGGCTGGAATCATCGGCCTGGCCATTGCCGCCAGGCTTTGCAGGTCTCAAAGAGGGTTTGGCTTTTGAAAAAGACGATGAATGATGGAAATGGAAATATTAAAAGATTGAATGATCAGATATAAAAATATGAAAGACAGCAAAATAAAATCATTGAGGCACCCGGCCTATTACATATTAACTCACAGAGAGATTCTTTTTAGAGTGATAGCTGTTGATCTGAAAACACGTTATGCAGGTTCTTTCCTGGGGTTAGGATGGGCGTTTATCCTTCCGCTTATCACCATGGCCATATATGCAGTCGTTTATCTTGTAATATTTCAAATTCGGGTTCCCGGTCTTTCCGCCCTTGGTTATGTGCTTCTGATGTTTTCAGGGCTTGTCCCGTTTTTAATGACGGGGGAAACGCTCGCAACGGGAGTCTCATCAGTCATAAGAAATAAATCTGTCTTAAGCAATACGGTCTTCCCCATTGATCTCATAGCCATCCAGATTATTGTGACTTCTCAGATTACCATGGTGGTAGGACTGTGCATCATACTGCCTGTTTCCTGGTTAAATGGAAATTTAGGATGGCAGATTCTGCTCCTGCCGCTTATCTGGTTGCTGCATATCCTGGCGCTCATTGGATTGGTTTGGATTCTATCACTGCTCAACATCGTCTTCAGGGATTTGCAAAATCTGATTAATCCAATCATCCTGATTTTGATGATTTTGTCGCCGATAGCGTATACTCCGGAAATGGTTCCGGCGAATTTGAAGATCATCATCTATGCGAACCCGTTTGCTTATTATATTATTGCCTATCAAAAAATCCTCATTTTAAAACAAATACCCGGCATTTATCACATGATATTATTATTTATTATGTCTGTCGGTCTATTTTATGCGGGAGGTCTGTTTTTCAGCTACTCAAAAAGGTATCTAATTGATCATGTGTGAAACCTCTGCAATAAAAATATCTGATGTGGGAAAAATGTTTAAAATATTTCCCAATAAATTTGAAAGTCTGCGAGACGCTTTGAATGATAGTTTTGGAATATGCCGATGGCTCCCCTTGAGAAAAGCACTTTATCAGGAATTTTGGGCTCTGCGCGGCATATCTCTGGATCTGAAAGCGGGCAGCAGGATTGGGATTATTGGAAGGAACGGGGCGGGCAAGAGCACCCTGCTGAAGTTGATTACCGGAAATTATAATCCAACAGAAGGGACGATTGCGGTGAACGGAAAGATACAGGCACTGTTGGAATCCGGCGCGGGATTTCATCCGGAATTCACCGGTTATGAAAATATCAAGGCTTCTCTTATTTATCAGGGGTTGAGCAATGTTGAAATCGAGGAAGCGATAGTAGATATCGCGTCCTTTACCGAGTTGGGGAATTTCCTTCAGCAGCCGTTCAAGACCTATTCAATGGGTATGCAGGCAAGGTTGACCTTTGCAACTGCGACAGCCATCAATCCGAATATTTTGATTGTTGATGAGGTCCTCGGTGCGGGCGATGCATATTTTTTCGGCAAATCCCAGGAAAGGATGCAAAACCTTGTTGAAAAGAGCGGCGCCTCAGTTCTTCTGGTTTCGCATGCCCTGGATCAGATTACCCGATTTTGTAACGAAGCGATCTGGATTGAAAGAGGAAAGGTGGTCAAGAGAGGTTCACCATTCGAGGTGGTGGATTCTTATGTCGCCTTTACGCAAGTGCTGGAAGAACGGCGCTTGAAGGCAAAAAACATGAAAGTACGATCTAACAAATATTCATATGACCACATGCACCTTTATACGGATTCGCTAACCGTGAATTTTGAAATAACAGGTTCGGCCGGTGCGGTTTGCGATGTAAAGGAAATAAGCCTTATCCACGATGGTGATGTTGAAGACAGAATTGCGGTGGGGGATGCTCAGGATGCCAATCCGTATCAGACAGGATGCCTGACCCTTGGAGGAAGTGACTGGTCAACACCGATGATTGACAAAGACAGCTGCTGGCGTGGGCTGAAAATTGATAAAGGACAGCAAAAAGCTTCCGGCCTTGCATTGTTCCACTCTTACGGATTTTTCAGCGGTTTGTATACCTTAAAGGTTTGTTATCGTTGTAAGGGTAACCCGTCTATGATCATCTCCCTGAAAAAAAATGGGGTTGACATACTGCAGAATTGCACATTGTCCGCGGATGGGGAAGACTGGATTGATGCAATAATTTCCATCCCCGGTCTGGGATTGAAAAGTGTTGAAGCATCATCAGACCAGATACAAAACGGGGATAGCAGCAATGCTGCGAAATCGTTCGGGAAAGCAGACAATGAGAGCAGAAGCCTGATACACTGGACGGGTGAAGGGTCCTTGATCATTGACAATGTCAGAATCCTTGGTGATGCGGGAGCAGAAAAAACCATTTTCCGGGTAGGCAATTCACTAACCCTTGAATTGTCAATTACTGCAAAGAGAAATGGTCATTATCAGCTTCTTCCGACGGCGACTTTGTATCGGCAAGACGGCGTATTTGTATCGAACTTCATTGGAGACATCCATGTGTTCGATATGTCGGATGGACAGCAGGTTACATGTAATCTGATTTTGGATGAACTCAATCTCGGTGATGGATATTATACATTCTCGGTGGCAATATTTGAGAATATCGTATCTGAATCTTCCCGGTATGATTTGATATCAAGAGGCTATGAATTCCAAGTGGTTGGAAATGAGTCTTTGCATTCGGCATTTGTATTTCAGCATATTTCTCATTGGACCTTTTCTGGTGGGGATATATCAACGAGTCGAACCGGTTTCCATAATTGATTATTTGCGATAGTGAAATGCCTATCGAGTGTTGATTTCGCAACTTTAATCGAACCATCTTATAAATTAATCGAAACGTAAACCAGATGAAACCTCATATACTTCATATTTACCATCACGACTTTAATCCACTCGCATCAAATATGTTGGAGCACATCTCGTCATTTGCTAACCATTCCCGCTTCAGGACATGGGCAGTCAACAGCGAGTTAGGTTTTCCGGAATTTCTCAGGGAGTATGAATTTCAGGTTATCGTACTTCACTACTCCC
>PHBN01000191.1 GCA_002840635.1 Deltaproteobacteria bacterium HGW-Deltaproteobacteria-1 | reverse complement strand
TTGCCTGCTGTCCCTTGGGAAGCTCCATCAAAAGCAGTTCGGAATAACCGGTCAGCGCTCCCAGAACATTGTTCAGGTCATGCGCCACCTTGCCCGCTATCCTTCCCAGGAGCTCCATCTTCTCCGCCCGCTGTAAACGCTCCTGCATGCTCTTCTGGTATTCCTCCGCCAGCTTCCGCTCGGTGATGTCGTTGTACAGGACCTGGAACAAAGGATTACCGCTCCACAGGACTTCCTTGCGGAACACCCGCAGATGCCGGATTTCCCCGTCTCTTTTTACAATGCTGACCTCGTATTCAGACGGTACATACCGGCCTTTCTTTCTTTTCTCTTTCCTGTCCTGATGCTCAGCAAAACTCTCGGGTGTGTAGCGCTCCTTTGCAGGAATTGCTTCCAGTTCTTCCATGCTTTTGCAACCATAAATATCCAGAAGCGCCCGGTTGACAAACATCATTTTCCCCGTTTCAAAAATAATGCGGGCTCCCAGCGGAGAATCTTCGAGAGAACGCCGGAAGTTTTCTTCTGCCTGCTTGAGTGCCGCTTCCATTTTTTTGCGTTCGGTGATTTCCAGAACCGAAATGATCCCGGCAGGGTTTCCATTGAACACAATGGTTTCTCCCGAAAGGTCAACCCATTTGATAGTATTGTCTTTAGAGACAATTCTGAATTCATAACGCTTGGTGACGGAAATGCCCTGCTGCCGCTTTTGGCCCCGTTCCATGACCGATTGCCTGTCATCGGGATGGACGATATCCCAGAAATTCATGGACAGGAGTTCCTGTTTTGCGTAGCCCGTAATTTCCGTTGCGGCGGGATTCGCGTATATCCATTTATCGTTTTGATAGAGCAGGATGGCTGTTGGAGATGATTCCGTGAGAATGCGGAATCTTTCTTCACTTTCCCGAAGGGCATCTTCCGCCTTCTTCCGCCTGGTGATGTTGCGGCCAACGCAAACAGCACCTGCAACTTTCCCGTCACGTATGAAAGGGGAGCCGCTTACTTCGCCAATGGTCAAGGTTCCATCCTTGCCAATAAATTGATAAACAGAAGGCGGAAGGTTTGCACCTTTGAATACCTGGCCAAGATGATGGATGGCCAACTCCAGAGATTGAGGCGACAGGATGTATTCTAATTCAGAAAGAGGACGGCCGATGAAGTCCTGCGCTTTATATCCCAGTGTTCTTTCTATGCTCGGGGACATGCTTAATATTTTAAAATTGGTGTCAAATGAAAAAATGACATCGGTGATATTTTCAAAATTCAGGCGATACTTCTCTTCCAGTTCCTTGAACTCCTGGTTCGCCATTTCCAGATCCAGTATTTTCTTCTCAAGCTTATGGAAAAGAATATCATTGTAATGGCGAAAGAACTCCATTTCTTCAAGCAGGGGTCTTGCCGCCACGAAATTATCAGTTTTCTTTTCTTCCAGCAGTTTGATCAGGATATTAATCAGGGTTGATGGTTCCTCCGGCTTGATAATGAACCGGTCCGCACCGAGCGCCAGGGCAAATTTTTCGTCCTTCGGCTCCGTGTAGGTTGCTGTATAAAAGACAAACGGGATATTTTTTAGTTTTTCGTCCGCCTTGCAGTGCTGGCATAAGGTATAACCATCCATCACCGGCATCAGGATATCCGAAACAATGAGGTCGGGCATATGAGCCCGCGCAATTTCAAGGGCGGAGGTGCCGTTTGCCGCTTCATGAACATCCCACCCCTGGTTTTCCATCAGGCTTTTCAGCAGGTATAAATTGTTTGAATTATCATCAACAATTAAAACGTTTGTTTTCATGTGTTCCTTCATGTTAAAGCGACCGGACAGATTGACTTTTGACCTGACGGTGCGCATCCAGTTTCGTTGTTTTGTCGATAGGGCAGGCACGACCCGCATTTGCTGACTGCAGGGAACGCGCAATTTCTGCATACTTTCACTCAACCCGTTAGAAAGTCAAGAAAATATTGTATAAAGCAATATGAAAGAAGATCAGGGTCGCAGGGAGAATTTCAAAGAATAATAATCACGGTCGTTGCCGGTGATTGCTGTGTTGTGCTGCAGGATGGGGAGGGTGATGTGCCGTATATGCGGCTCGTGATGCCGCCGAAAAAATTATCAGCTTGCTGATGATGGTAATGATATGCCATTCTCCAATAAAACTGAAAGGGGGTCCTTTCCCATCTACAATTGATATGCGGGCTGATCCAATAGCTCAACGGTCTCTTTTGTGTCCCTTCACGATCTGTGAACGGATCATACGCGGAAGAATCAGATGATGCTGCGGGCAGATGGAATGAGGATTCTGATACACGCAGTTAGCAAAACCTACCAGGTATTTGCGCAATTCATCATAGCGCACGATCTCGTCGACAAAACCCTTTTGAGCGCAATACAGTGGATTGGACGTGTCATCATAATGTTTAACCATTTCGTTCATCCTGTCGATCGTAGGTTGCAAAGACAGCCCTTCATCTTTGTCCTTGACCAGCCGCCGGGCGTATGTTGCCGCCGCCGCAGTCTCTCCGTGCATGACGTTGATCTCCGTGGTGGCCGTACCCAGTGAAAAGGCATTGTTGTTGTTGGCTACCGGTCCGCCCATGACATAATAGCCCGCCACGCTTCCTTTGCGCAGTACCACGAGCATCATCGGCAAATGAGAATTTTCAATGGAATAAATCAGGGATTGTCCCAGCCCGAGCAGCTCCGCTTTTTCCGCGTCGTCGCCAACGTCAATGCCGCTTGTGTCCTGGATCCAGATGACAGGAACTTTATCGCGGGAACACAGTGTGACGAATTCACTCATCTTGATAAGACCCTGGCGGTAAAGCCTGCCGCCTGACCCTTCATATGCTTTGGTGTACTCCGGATAGTCCGCGAAAGGCCCCTGGCGGTTGCCGATCACGCCCGTCAGGTATCCATCGATCTTCACCAGGCCTGTATAGACTTCCGGGCCGAATCCGGGACAAAATTCCATGTGCTCGGAACGGTCGACCAGCCTTGCCAGCACCTGCTCAAAATCATAAATACTTTTTTTATCAACCGGAACAATCGAGGCAATTTCCGATGGCGGATACTTTGGCCGGGCAGGTTCGGCCACGCGGAAAAAGCGCGGCTTGAATGCGGGAAGATCGTCCATGTAATCCTTTATGGCGTCGAGCACCTGTTTTTCCTCATCAAAAACGGCACGGAAAAAACCGGTGACATCGTAATGAATTTTAACACTGCCGGGTGGAACGGATTTGAAATGCCTGGTTGCGTCAATGATTTCCTCCGCGCGTGTTTCATTGTAAGTCCCTGCCCCGCCATATTCGCTTTCTTATGGGCAAGCAGAATAACCGGACTGACCGACTGATAACCGCCGCCTGCCGGATTGGTGCCGTAGATGCCTGCAATGACCGGGTTACCCATGATTTCAAGCTCTGCATGGCGATAGAAACAGGCACCCTGACCCCGTTTGCCGGCATACACTTTTTCCTGTTCGGTCAGCTTGACGCCTGAGCAGTTGACCAACCAGACAAGGGGGACGCGGAGAATTTTGGCCATATCCGTTACCCGGAGATTATTTTCCGCCTGTCCGGCAATCCAGGCACCGGCCATCCATTTGTTGTTAAACCCGGCCAGGACGCACCATTTGCCGTTGATTCTCGCAAGGCCATCCACCACGCCGGTGCTGCCCGATTCTTCATTTTGAGGATCAAAGATGCTGTGCAGCGGGCAGAAGGTCCCGGGGTCCACCAGGTACTCGATGCGTTGCCAGACGCTCATTTCGCCGCGTTCGTTCAGTCTGGACAGCGGAACGCCGACATTTTTGATACGCTCGACTTCAGCGTCGATTGTCTGCAGGATTTCTTCGATCTTTGCGCAATTTTCCCTCATGTTTTCGATCTGTATTTCGGAAAGAGGGCTTCCCAGCGGATCCATTTTTTCAAAATACTGTCTCATGACTGACTCCTGTATTCGGGCTAGGCCCGGTTTGGTGCAAACCCCATTGCTGCATTGGCAACAATCATCGTGTGCATGTTGGAAGTCCCTTCCAGTGTTTCGAACTGCTTGGAGTCCCGCAGGAATCGCCCACAGGGATATTCATCGGAATAGCCGAAGGAGCCGAACAGTTTCATGCATTCATTAGCGTCGTGAACAACAACTTTCGCACCGTAAAGCTTGGACATGGAGGTTTCCATAACATTGGGCAGTCCTCTGTCCTTGAGCCAGGCAGCCTTGTACACCAGCGCCGCAAGGGTTTCATGCCCGACTTTCATATCCGCAATTTGCCGAACAGCCCAGGCGCGTGGAGTTGAGCTGTGTCATGCACATCTGGAATCCTTTATTGAGTTTTCCGAGTAAGAGGCTCTTGGGCACTTTCACGTCTTCAAACGTCAGCTCCGCCGTGTCGGAGGCCCACAGACCGACCTTATCGTTAATTTTTTTGCGGGTAATGCCGGGAAGAGAATAGTCCATGATAAAACAGCTTATGCCGTTGGCGCCCGCGTCCTTGTCCGTTTTGACATACAGCAGCCCGTGATTGGTGACCGTGCCGTTGGTGATCCACATTTTATTACCGTTAAGCAGATAGTAATCGCCTTTATCATCGGCGTGGCATTTCATGGAGGCAACGTCGGAGCCGATATCCGGTTCGGTCATGGCAAAGCTGCCGATGTATTCGCCGCTGACAAACTTGGGAATGTAGTGCTGCTTCTGTTCTTCCGTCCCGAATTTCTGAATCGTCAGCGCGGGACCCCAGCACTGCATGTTGAAGGCCATGCGCCAGGAGGTATGAATTTTGGCGATCTGTTCAATAGCCAGTGTTCCTTCCAGGAAGCCCATGCCGTTGCCTCCGTATTTTTCGTCGATGGAGAAGCCAAAAAAACCAAGTTCGGCCATTTTGAGAAAGATTTCTTTGCGCCAGAAATGATTTTTCTCGTCCTCCTCCACATG
>PHBN01000190.1:1674-8772 GCA_002840635.1 Deltaproteobacteria bacterium HGW-Deltaproteobacteria-1 | reverse complement strand
AAAATGAACTGTATCAATAAGATTAACTTGGCTTGCTGCTTTGAGGGATCGGGGTGAGTTGAAATGATCGCAGCCAACGTCATAAGGATACAGGTAAAGAAAATTGTAGAGAAAGAGACATACGCTCGTTTATATCCGCTTAAGAGAATAATCCCTCCGTAACAGGCCAGAACAGACAAAGGTATGGGAAGATTAGCCAACACCCCGCCAGAATTGTAATTGATCGTAGTGGCACGGAATATTCCATTGCTGATCTGAAAAAAAACGGGAAATAACAGCATTCCTGCTATAACCATTCTGATTATTTTATCAACTGGCTGCAGTGGTTGCTCTGTTAAATCCTTTTTTGAACTAAGATAGAAAGTATAAGCAAGCAATGAGCTCAATAAATAAAGCCCGCTCATAGCCTTCATGCCTAACAGCCAATAGGTAAATGGCACCGCTGCAATCAGCAATATATTACTCATGACATCCGGGCCAAATACGTCATGTTAACAGCCACACCCAAAAGCAGAGAGATGTCCAGCACCATGCGAAGCATGAAAGGAAAATGACGATTCCCGCTGCGCTGCTCATGAAGCACGATGCTGGGGCCCAGGGCATTTGCAAACACCCCTCCCGTCAAACCACCAATGGCAAAAGCCGTAAATAAATTACCCGCAGCTTCTTTACCAACAATCAACAGAATCAGAATCCGAAAAATGTATACCGTGATACCAATGATGACGGTAGACCCCAGGTTGGGTAATATGCTGGCAGAAATCCCCGTCAGCAAATCAGGAATGGCAGCCAAACTCTTCCGGATATAACCCGCGCTCATGATTAAGGGTGTCAACGCCCAGATAAACAATCCAATCAACGGGTACGGTAAACCGCAAAGAAACCAGCCCAGAACCATGGCTAATAGAACAACCTGTAATATCAAATAAACCCGGGTGAATCTTTCATTACCTGAATGCTCCATTTCACTCAGGTGCACCTCGCCTAACCACTCCATACAACGACGAAAGATCAAGGCGATTGCCAACAGACTGTCTACCCCCGCAGGAACAACACTAAGCAAATAAGTCGCTCCGGCGAGCGGTACCAGCAATAGAAGGCGTGAAGCCATTACAGACTGAGCAGATATCCTGGATGCAGGATTAAGAATCAGGCTCCTGGCATTGGCCGAAAAGGCGTAGAACAGCGCAAGTGTGGCGCCTTGAACGATACCAATCTCCGCTGCCATGGCAACCTTATCTGCCAGCCCGAGGATGACCAGTAATACGGTCATGGCATAGGTGTTCACCATGAATGCTCCGGGAAAAAGGTAATTAAATTTACTTGATTTCGGACACATTCAGTAAGCCTTTGTATAACCGCAAATATTTTTCAACAACCATATCCCAAATGTATCGTTGTGACACAAACGTCTTGAAGGATGAGGCCACTTCTTCTCTTTTACCGGGTCTGGTCAGAAGATAAATTAAACCATTTGCTATGCCTTCTGCAGTTGCCGGCACCTCCAGAGCGGGATCAAGACTTTTGATTTCACCAAATCCACATTGATCGGTCACAATAACCGGCGTTCCACAGATACCTGCCTCCAACACGACGATAGACATCGCTTCCTGACGCGACGGAACCACCAGAACACTTGCAGCATGGTACGCGGCTGATTTCTCATCGCCACCAACATAACCTAAAAAATGTACACGCTCCGATATCCCCTCCTTCTTCGCCAACTCAAGTAGATCACATCGCATCCCTTCATCAGTACCCGCAAAAACCAGATGGAAGTCAGGGATAAGACGGCAGATCAAAAGAAATGCCTGCATAAGCAAGTCCGGACCTTTAATGTAATTGAGACGCCCCACGAACAAAATGATCGGATTATCCTCCGACAACCCCTTACTATGCCTAAAAGCCTTTGTGCATTGCTCGGGGAAATCTTCCTGGCTTATCCCATTGGGAATCACTGTGACTCGCGAAGCGGGGATTCCAAAACTTTCAAAATATGAAAACTCGGCAGGGGTGACGGCGATCCAGGCCATCGCATTACGCATGATCCGACGGCCTACAATAAAGTTGTATAACCTCTTAAGCCATTTCGAGCGCCCAAAAAGCGGCATTGCACCTGCAGGGCAAACAACATATGGCTTCTTAAACCGACGGACTGAAAAATATACAAGTGCATTGATCATTGTCCAATGACCCATGATATGGATCAAATCGGCATCACGCACAAGGTTCATGACTGTCTTGATCAAGCTCAGGGAAGGCTTCGGAAAATAAAACCGCTTATTAACACAGGGCAGCGCTATTATTTTAATATTCTTCAAGCCTCTTCGAAACTCCGGAGTCAAACCCAGGTCCAGTGTCAGAATTGAACACTCTACACCCGACTTGACGAGAGACTTGCTCATTTGAACCGTTCTTTCGGCAGTCCCACCCCCGTTTACGGGATCCAGAGTCATATTGATGTTCAATATTTTCACAGTTTTCCTGTCACCGAATCTTTCCCGCGTTTTTTGTACCAGTCGGCAAAAGATGTCAGATCCGTTTCAAACGAATCAGTATATTGAAGGCCGGCTTTTCTCAGTTTGTCGGCACAATACGTGCGGAACGGACGGGTATTCGATCTCCCGGCCAGTTTGAGCAGGACTGGGAGAAGAAATTGCGGAAAAGGAACTCTTGGCAATCGATAATCCGGCACCCCGAACGCCTGCATTAAGCACTTTTCTATGTCGCGGTAATTATTCAACGGCTGTTCATCATCAGAAACAATAAATATCCCGCTGTTTTGTTTTGCTTCCACGGCGGCCAGGAAAACCAGCGCCTTAACCACATGAGTGACAGAGACAAGGTTCATGCAGCGGTGATCGAACAGGCACGATTTCAGATAGTTCAGTATTCGGTTGCTGCTTGTGAGATCATCCGACAGTTTCAGGAGGTTTTTACCGCCAGGACCGAACACGGCTGTCGGACGCAGGATGGCCAGATCGAAATGGTCTTTTGCTTTTTGAGCAAAGAGTAGTTCCATCCTATACTTGGTAAACTCGTAAAGATTACCCGGCTCACACGTTGTCTCTTCGGTGACCGGATTGTCAGATGTTTTCCCCGCCACCACAGCTGTGCTGCAATGCACGAGTTTTTTCACGTGAGCTTCAATGCAGGCCTCGGCCAGATTGGCCGCTGCTTCCAGGTTGCCCCCGTCCGATACTCCATTGAGATAAGCCAGATGGATTACCAGACAATCGGGAGCGAGAAAACCCGAAAGGGTTTCCGGTTTAAGAAGGTCTCCTTGAATAAGGGTTAACCCGCTGTCTCTCTCGGAGTAATAAGGCTGGCGGGAATGAATCAGAAGACGCATCTCGATCTCCTGAAGAGAAGACAAATATCTAATGAGATGCTGCCCGATAAAACTGGTCGCGCCTGTTATTGCGATGCAGGAAGGAGTTTTGCTCATGCTCGCATGAACTTGCGAAGAAAGGGTTTTAATGGAGAGAATACCCGCATTATCAAATGCTCCCATGCTTCAACGGCATACATCCATGCATATATGGCCTGTGCCAGCAAACGTCGGTACCGGGAGCCGACTTCCGGTGATGGTGCCGTAAGAGATTGCTCCATAATTGTATCAACAAATTTTTTATACGTGTACTGACCCGAAGCAACAACATCCTCAAAAGCCCTTTTCACCAGTTGCGAGCGTTTTCGGTCCAGGACAACGTCATGCAATACGTCATCAAGGTTCGAGAAATCTTGCACAGCATTCCAGATGCCGCGGAGAAATGGCGTAAAGCGGAACACTGCCATCCATTCCGGGAAAGCAGGCTGCCTCCACTTCTTCCATTTTCGCAAGCGGATGATTCCGCAAATACTGATCCGTACATTCCCGGATGCTGCCATTGAAATCAATCAATCCCGTACCACTTTCCACACCAATCGTATATTTGCACCTGGCAAGAAAAAGGTACCATTCCTGTCCCCGTATGGCATCTTTTTGTTCCGTAGAGATATCCGTTGACAATCCCATAGAAGGTGCCCGCTGCCGAAAAATGTCAGCAATTGTCTGTTTGAGAAATCCATGCCTGCCAAACCAGTAAAAGGGCTTTCCCGCCGTCCGATAACCGATGTCAACGGGCCGATTATTAAGGGACTCCTCAGGAGGTACAATTTGCTTAAGCTTTTTCTCGTCGAGATAGCCTGACAGAACCCGTGAGAACCGGACCCGATTGAAATCAACATTCCGGTAAATCGCCCGCCATGTGTCAGGGGGTGCCACACTGAAAACGATGTCTATCTTGAATTCATTGATGAACTCACCCAGCAGGTCGGAGTAGATGAATTCATCTTGGGGAAGCATGACTTTGACTGCCCGAGAATCCTTCAGTATGGCGGCCCGCTTGAGCATTTTCCGGAAGTGATCAGGGCCCCGCCAGTGATTGGTCAAAAAAAAGGTATGAAAAATAATAAGATCAAAATCAACTTTTAATACATAACTGGGAACGCTCTTTAAAACAAGATTCAGATAATAAACGTCGTCTTCGGCGTAATGTCTGAAAGCGTAAAGATGGTCTAAACTGGCGGCGCGCATGGGATATTCCGCATAGGCGGTAACCAGAAGAATCTTTCTCTTTCGCCGTGCACCGGGCACGTTCATGGCATCCATCAAACAAAAGATTTCATTTGGGTATCATGTTTCTTCATGCAGGATTCGATCAGGGGCAGGTTTTGCCTGGTCCACTCGATGGTCCTTTTCAACCCTTCCGATAAAGTCACCCGGGCCTCGAAATCAAGGCATTCCCTGGATTTTAACGTACAGCCGAATCTCTTGCCGGAATGGTCCCATTCACGCGCAGGCTTGATTTGAATCGGTACAGAATTTCCCGTGAGATGATTGATTGTCTGCGCAAGATCCCTGATGGTGGTTTCCATGCCGCTGGCCAGGTTGTAGACATCACCGGATTTCCCCGCGAGGGCGCAGGCAATCAATCCCCTGCAAATATCATCGACAAATATGAAATCACGCGATACCAGTTCTCCCCCTTCCACCGGCAATGCTTCCTTTTTAAGCGACTTGAAAACAAAGGTGGGAGTTACATTACGCCAGACGGTTGCCGGTGTCCCTCTCCATTGGCCGGCTCCAAGAATTTCACCCGGACCATAAACATTCTGAAAACGGGCACGCACAGTGGGAAGTCCATGACGATCATGGTAATATACAGAGTAGAATTCTCCAATGATCTTCGAAATGGAATAGGGGCTATCCATCTTTAATGAAATCGGGGCATCCTCCGCGGTGGCATGGGCCTGATCATACGTTTTTTCGGCGACAGCGCACCCCGCGCTGGAATACACGACCTTCTGCAGCTTCCGGAACCCTTTGATCCGTTCAAACAGCTTCAGCGTTGTCAGCGTGTTATTTTCATGGTCGGCCAGAGGGTCGTGAATGGAACTCTGGTTTCCGTGATAGGTTGCCAAATGAAAGACATAGTCAATGTCATCCTGCAGGGTCGCCAGAATCTCGTCACTGGCAATCGACCCTTGCCGAAAGGTAATGCGCTGATCATCAGGAATGTTTGATTTTTCCGCCGACAGCAGATTATCGACGATGATAACCTCACAGGGGTCGGCTGTCGACAGCAGCATCTTTACCAGATTTCCGCCGACAAAACCCGCCCCTCCTGAAACAACAATTCTTTTATTATTGAAACGTTCATGATTTTTCATATATTCTCCGTATGTTTTTTCATTGTCTACTTGCCCGGTGCAACTGTGGAAAGATGGCTGAAAATATCGGTTACCCCGTATTGATCATACCACTGCAGCTGTCGATTTATTGTTTCAATAAAATTGCGGGATGCCTTCCATCCGAAAGCTCGTTCCGTTTCGGCCGGATCCAGTACGACGGCGGGAACATCGTCAACACCCGGCGGGATGATCGGCACTTCACCGGGGTTTACGCCAAGGTACGACGCCACGGCATCGAAGACATCTTTGATTGTGTGCCCTTCTCCGGTTGACACATTGAATACGCCTGCAGGCGCTTCCGGATTCAACACGATATCCATCAGGGAAAAAAAGTCTTCCATGTCAAGAAAATCCCGAACGGTATCACTGCAAAAACATTTCTGTCCCGCCTTCAGACGTTTGTAAAAAGTAGGAATTGGCCCGATAGCCAGACGCGGCCCGCAGATATTGGCAAGCCGAAGTGAAATGACCGGAAGGCCCGATTGAAGCAGATAACGCTCACCTGCTGTTTTTGAGATACCATAACTTGTAAACGGCGCCAGGGGGTGAAGAACGGAAATCGGCACCTTCGATGGCCGCCCATAGCAGAGAGCGGTCTGGAAATTCACAAAACGCCTGACGCCTGAAGAGAGTGATGCCTTGGCAATGTGTATTGTGCCGGTGATGTTGGTTGCGGCGTCCTCGGCCCAATCAGCCGGGTCCTTGTAGGCTGCTGCACTGTGAATTACATGGGTGGGTTTAAAACGTTCGAAGCATTCCCGGACCAGATCCGCGCTGGCAATACTTCCCTCAACGACTTCCAGACCTGAAA
The DNA here is from genome assembly GCA_002840635.1 of Deltaproteobacteria bacterium HGW-Deltaproteobacteria-1. Classification (GTDB taxonomy): domain Bacteria; phylum Desulfobacterota; class Syntrophia; order Syntrophales; family Smithellaceae; genus UBA8904. The sequence continues at coordinate 2,225 of PHBN01000190.1, read as the reverse complement.
CCGGCGGCAATACTTCTTTCTTGCCTGTCGCAAAATTGTCTATGGCAAGAATTTGACAGCCTTGCGGGATATACCGTTCGATCAGGTTTGAACCCAGACAACCGGCTCCACCCGTTATCAGTATGCGCATAGATATCCTCCTACTTTTTATTATTATCAATGCGCAGGTGGGTATACCCTCCCTGAACACCAAATTGCCTGTAGTACGCAACCGCAGCATCGGCAGTGCCCTGCAGAGGCGTAAATGTAATATCCCCGAAGTCGGCAAACGTTTTCGATGGATCAAGCAGAATGGAGGGCGCATCATCCGGCGCCAGATCCCGCATTTCCGGTTCGGGATATTCGGGCAATGACATGGCGGCTACAACAGCGTCATAGAGTTCCTTAATGGAGACATCTTTTCCGGAAGAAAAGTGATAAGTCCCGTGACCCACGCCGTCACAGGCCCGCATGACGCAACCGGCCAGATCCTTTACGAACACGAAATCACGGCGGGCCCTGGTCACAAAACAACGTTTATTCTCGGAAAGCCGTTGATAAAAAATGGGCAA
>PHBN01000190.1:0-1664 GCA_002840635.1 Deltaproteobacteria bacterium HGW-Deltaproteobacteria-1 | reverse complement strand
AAACTTCGGATGATCGAGGCGAATCGGTTGCTGCAATGGTTTCACACCATAACAGAGGGAGGTTTGAAAGTAGATAAAGCGGCCCACATGATTGTCCAGCGCCGCTTTGATAATGTTAGCGCCACCCACACAGTTCGTCAAAGCGTCACTATACCAGTCATTAGGATCCTTGTAGGATGCGGCCGTATGAACAATGACATCCGGTTTGAAATCTGCCGTCAGTGAATCGACGAGGCCTTTATCAGCGATGGTGTTGATAACCACCCGCAGTCGCGGATGCTCGGCCAGATGTTCCTTCCGGCCAGTTGCAAAATTGTCGATCACGAGAACCTGATCGCCTCTTTCCAACAACAACTCCGCAATATGCGATCCAATCTGCCCGCAACCACCCGTGATTAATGCTTTCATATTATTTCATCCTTTCTTCTCTGTTCTTATCATAAGGGACAGCTTTCATAAATTCAGCATAGTCGATTATTTCTGCAATCCATTGAGATATTATTCTGGTGGTTAATTTATGGATGGATTGATTATTCCAGGATTCAGCATATTCGATCGCAGCAGATGCCTCCGGTACAAAATAAATATCAAATCCCTGATTCTTCATTGGAATCATTCCCATGTTTCTTCCTATCACACACATATTGGATGAAAAGCCGACGTAAATAAGAGATTTAATCTTGTGTGCCCGCAAATAGGCCGCAAAGCGATCATCATCAAAGTCCTGATGAAACAATATGATTACTTTACCATCATCAACAAAAGATTGCAGCACATGGTGAATTTTCGCAGAGTGTTTACTTTTTCTGGGGTTATTTGTCAGGATCAATATCGGATGCCCCAGACGAAGCGCTTTCCTGACAAGTGGTATGATACGTGATTCAATGACCTTTCTGGCGTATTCGTTCAAGTGCTTTGTGGGCATGTCAATCCAGGGGTCCATGATGATCACTGCCGTTGAACTTGCGTTAATGGTTCTGAGAAATGGATAGATCCGCTCTGATCTGTATGGTAATGAGTCTTTTAATTTAAACTGTCCATTTGCATCAAGCGCAAAATATGAACGCCTGATGGTTTTAATAGTGTATATGCTATTCGATAAATTGTATTGTGTTTTTTCCTGATGCTGGCTTGATTTCGGCCGGGTGTCTTGAACCGCGTGTACAATCTTTGATGAATTGAATGGTAGTTTCTCCGGATGATCATTTTTTTTCGGCAATAAAGTATATTTAATTTCCTGGAGAACAAAAAATGGAGGCCAATGGTAAACACCAACACCAATGCCATAGAAAAATACTGACGATAAAACAGTGAATATTAATATTAATATGACTGTTCTCGTGATTACGGATCGATTCACTGCCGTTTTGTACTCCTAATGCTCTTTACCCAGAGTTGCTTTATGAAATCTGTATTATGACGTCTTCAATACAGACCGCCATTCGACGGCCCGATCATGGTATAATTGGTGCCATAGCTCCAGGCTCAACAGGCCCCATGTTTTTCGGGAAAAGCGGTTCCCGCTGTGCAGATTGTTCAGCAAAGCCCTCTGATTTAAGTAGGGGCGTTTCCTGTCCACCATGCTCTGGAAAATTTCCTGCACAAAATCACTCAGCTCATTGTCGAACCACTCTTCCAGCGGGACCGGGAAGCCCATCTTGTCA
>PHBN01000189.1 GCA_002840635.1 Deltaproteobacteria bacterium HGW-Deltaproteobacteria-1 | reverse complement strand
ATCGAGGAAACTATCGATGTCGTCAATCCCGTAGTACTCTTTGTAAGCGTCAAGGCTCAAAAGCTTATCCACACCGAGCCATTCTTTAATCTGGAACGTAATGTCCCGTGTTTGATACAACCAATTACTATGCGCCATACTCACTTCCTCCTGTTTAATATTAAAGGCGTAGAATGAAACGAATCATCTTCTCTGTAAGAGTCAAACTTCTCTTACTCGATCCGCACATGCCCCCACTTCCAGGACATTGGTCCAAGTAAAACCGTTTTTCATTTACTGCCGTTTATGTTTCCATTCGTTCGCTCTCTTCACTTCCCGCCGTTCCAAACGATTATTTCCCCTTAAAAACCGCGGTACGGCGTTCGATGAAAGATAGCAGGCCTTCCTTCATGTCTTCGCTCTGCATGACCTTGGCCACATTCCGGAATATCTCCTGCTGGGCCGCTTTTTCGCCCTGCAGTTCCGCCTTACGGCTGTTTTGCAGGATATTGCGAACCCCCAGAGGCGCGGCAGTTGCCACACGGCGGGCCAATTCCATCGCCTTTTCCAGCTGTTTACCCGGCTGGGTCACATACTGCACCAAACCTGTCCGGTAAGCCTCTTCGGCACTCCATTCATCGCCTGTTAAAAGATAGCGCATCGCATTGGCCCGGCCCATTTCTTTGGGCAGCCTCAGCGTTGCCCCGCCACATGGGAAAAAGCCCCGGCGTACTTCAAGCATGCCAAACCGCGTATCTGATGCCGCCACGCGGATGTCCGCGTTGAGCATCATCTCAACACCCCACGTGAAGCAATATCCCTGAACGGCAAATATGACCGGTTTACGGCAGCGGTCATCGCTCATCATGTAAAAGGGATCAATTTCATTATTTTCGGCCATCGGAAACCCCACGCCACCGGCAAAAACATCCGACCAGTCGGTCAATTCAAGCCCCGATGTGAAATGAGGACCATTGGCATAAACAACACCCACCCGGTAATGATCGTCCTTATCCAGCTTATAATACGCCTGAGCCATTTGTGAGTACATTTCCCTGGTCATGGCGTTGTATTTTTTCGGCCGGTCGATCTCAATGAGCATGATATGATCTTCAGTTTTGATGTTTATTGTCATAAACTTTCCTCTTCCGGCATTTTGACTGACCGGGAGTATAAGGAAAGGAACAGCACATGTCAACGCAATAATCGAAGAATAATTATTACAAATAGATAGATAGCGACGCGTCCTGCTCCGGTTATCTCCCGTTGCGCAGTTTTGTAACCTGATACCCGCTTTTCCTGAGCAGATCGACCACGCTGTCCTTACCCACCAGATGAGCCACACCGACAATAACCATCACACTCCGGTCGCCATGGATCAGGTTTTCGATTTTCTTTGCCCATTTCCTGTTGCGGTCAACAATCATCTCCCGCATAACCAGCGTCATGGACAACATCCAGGGACGGAAAGATTGATACTGTTTAAAAGGATGATTTCGTAAGTTACAGAATTTTTCAACCTTACTGTAAACATCCGTTGTCAGGTGTTCCTTGATGGTTGTCCCGTCATTATAAACGGCAATAGCCATGAGTTTTTCCAGATATTCCATTGTATTGAGATCACCGGGCGGCGTTTCAAAGATGATATGAGGCGATTGGATATAGGCTGTCTCAAACTCGTCAGGCAGGGGATAATCGGAAGACCGAAGCACATGGCAGGAACCGGCCAGATAGATACTGGATCTGGCTCCTTTTATCACCCAGACAGAGCTTTGCGCCTGTGCCGCTTCCGCCAACATGATTACGATGATCAATCCCAAAGTCAAATTTTTAATATATCGTTGCATGAATTATCCTTTCATGAATTTTTTGAAGAAACGATTGCCGTCTCAATATCACCTTTACTTTAGGATTCAAACGATAATTAGCCTGCCAACTATAGATTCATTCATCATTCGCCATAGATTTAATTTTTTTCCCTCCTTGACAAATCCGGATATCGTTGTATCATACAACTATGGAAAAGAATATTCAGAATCATGACCGGTTTATGAATCTGCTGGTAGGGCTTTACCAGGCAATACGCTGCTGCCGGCAGGATGCGGCTTTTTGTGAGGGGGTTACCTTTCAGCAGTTCATTATTCTGGATGCTCTGGCAAAAAACAAAGAGCTGAACATTTCAGATATGCACGGGATTCTTTCTGTGGAAAAAAGCACAACTACCCGTCTTATCAACCCTCTGATTCAAAAAGGTCTGGTAAAACGCGAAAAGTCCCGCATCGATTCCAGGTCATTTGTGCTCACCCTGACGGAAGAAGGCGGGCACATTCATCAAAACGTTCAGAGCTGCCTCGCAGATTTCTTGAACAGCATTGAGTCAAATCTTCCGGCAGGCAGGAAAGATAATATTTTGCAGGCTGTGCAGATATTTTTCAACGCTGTCAAAAACGCTTCAGGTGGCTGCGATTGCTGTAAATAATATCGAGGCTGGAATATGGAAGAAAACAAGAAGAGTATTGACGGGGGTGATAAATTTGTATTTCCGGTCATTCAGGAACAACCCAGTTGCGGTTGCGGCGGCAACGCAGCACCGGCTAACGCTTCCGCCATTCCCGGACTGGATCAGTCTTTTATCATGGGATCGATTGCAACGCCGGCAGGTCCGTTGCCCAGAGTATCATCGCAGTTAACCCGCAAGGACCATTGGGGAACCATCAAGACCCGCTTAGGGGCGGGTCGTATGAATTATGCAATTGACCCCGGACTTTACGCTTTGGGTGATCCGGCTGATCAATCGCCTGTGCTGGTTACTGCCAATTATAAACTAAGTTTTGACTATCTGCGGCGGGAACTGGCGGGCATAAACGCCTGGATTCTCGTTCTGGACACCAGAGGAATCAACGTCTGGTGCGCGGCGGGAAAAGGAACATTTGGCACAAAGGAACTCATTGACAGAATAGAGACGAGCGGCCTTAAAAATGTGGTCAGCCATCGAAAAATCATTCTTCCCCAATTGGGTGCACCCGGTGTAGCAGCACATCTAATCAAACAGTTCACCGGGTTTAAGGTTCACTACGGCCCGGTCCGCTCAGAGGACTTGCCTGCTTATCTTGACGCCGGATTAAAGGCCACAAAAGAGATGAGAATCGTAACCTTTCCTCTAAAAGAAAGGGTGGTATTGATTCCCATTGAGCTTATTGCCACGGCAAAACCTTTTATCCTGATTTCGATTGCTCTTATAATTCTCGCAGGTCTCCTGGGACGATCGGGATTTCAAACCGGTGTTTTCAACAACGGACTGTTTGCCGTATCAGCGCTCTTTTTGGCCATCCTGGGCGGAACCGTGTTAATTCCTCTGCTATTACCCTATCTTTTCGGACGCGCATTTTCCGTCAAGGGTCTCTTCGTTGGATTGGTTATTGCAGTAGGACTGATTTATTTGCGAGGGATGGATCTACAAATCTGGCCGGGAAAAATGGAGGCTTTGTCGTGGCTGCTGATGATTCCGGCCATATCGGCTTATCTGGCCATGAATTTTACCGGCGCTTCCACCTATACATCTCTTTCCGGTGTAAAAAAGGAAATGCGTTTCGCCTTGCCCCTGGAAATTGGAGGGGTGATCCTGGGGCTGGTCACATGGATAACATCATTGATAATTGCATGGGAGTTATAATATGGGAAGCATGGTTTACCTGAAAAATGTAGCAACGCTTGGTATAGACACATCAAAATGCACCGGCTGCGGCATGTGTCTGGATGTCTGCCCGCACAATGTATTTAAAATGAACGGGAAAGCCGTAATGATTGTTGATCGTGATGCCTGCATGGAATGCGGTGCCTGCAGCAAAAATTGTCCGGCGGGAGCTCTTCAGGTTCAGTCCGGTGTCGGCTGCGCTGCCGCAGTCATTAACGGCATGCTGGGACGAAACGGGGGCGAATGCTGCTGCGGACCTCAAACGGACGGTACCGATTCTGTAAAAAGCGGCGGGGCATGCTGCTCTTGAGTACGGCAGAAAGCCCTAACAGATCCAGATAATCGATATCATTACCGTTCTTTTTAAAACTATTGACTTTGGCCAGACTTTCCTATAGTAATGATCAGGTCTTCTCAAAATGACCTCACTGAAACATGGATATCGGAATTGATCAATATTTATGCGTTTTTACCTTCCATAACAATCATTGGGGTTCTATGCGCCATTCCAATCTTTTTCATCAGAAAAAATCATTCCCGCCACCTTGGGGGTAAAGGAGGAAATATATCATGACCAACAGCAGTTCAACGGAAAGTAGGCTGCCGGTGCTCGGCATCAACAGCCTGGGAAGAATCGGCAAATTAACGCTATGGCACCATATCGGCAGAAAGTACTTCAAGGAAATCGTCGTAAACCAGGGGCGCGATGTAGGAGCGGGAATGGAGACCATTGCCCGGCTGATCGAAGCAGATGCCACATACGGATTGCTCCACCGGTTCCTTTATGGCTATAAAGCGCAACCCTGCATACAGATTACGGATGATAAAAACGGGAAAATGCTGATCGACGGTATTCCGGTGACGATCCTGCGCGAGCAGAGAAACCCGCTCAATATCCCCTGGCGTCAACACGGTGTTGATATTGTCGTGGATTGCAGCGGCACATTCAAAGATCCAACGACTCCCGTGGACGACAAGAAAGGTTCCATCCGGGGTCACTTAAACGGAGGCGCCAAAGCGGTTATCCATTCCGCGCCGTTCAAAATCAAAAACAAGGCCCTTTCAATTCCTGACGACACGACAACCCTGATTTACGGGATCAACCACACGGCATTCAATCCCAAAAAGCACCTGCTGATTTCAGCGGCGTCCTGCACCACAACGGG
>PHBN01000188.1 GCA_002840635.1 Deltaproteobacteria bacterium HGW-Deltaproteobacteria-1 | reverse complement strand
TGTGGCCGCTGAATGTAACCGGTTTGAAAAGCCTTTTGGCTGTCGTTTGAGCGCGCGAGAAACCGCGGAAATAAATGGCACCCGCAGTTGTTTCGTTTACGAAGAGAAGGAACAAAACACAACTGGCCGAAAGTGCCAGGTTCAACACAGAACCACCCCACTCACTTTTCAATGCAAAACGCACCGCATCGGTTATCCAGGTTGTCGGCAGATAAGGCAGACTGAGCGCCTGCATGGAATTCAAATACAGAACAACTGAAGCAAAACTATCCGGATTGACGAGCTGTTCCGGTTGGATCATTCTCAAAACAACGACGAGCAGCACAGCCAGCACAACTCCCAGGATGACAAAGAGGGTTCTTATTTTCCCCGCGGGAAGTATCGCGGCGCCCAGCAAAACAACCATGCTGCTGATAGCCGAGGCAATCAGGCACATGCAGACAATGGTGGCAAGCGTAATCAGATAATATAAAATGCCGGAATGATAAACCAGGCCGTAGGATAAAAAAACGGGAAGGCTGAAAGCAACCACCATCCAGGATGAATCAAAGGCGCTGATAAGCCACCTTGATCTGAAAATATCCACCATCGAAACCGGCAGGGAATGCAGCAGAGATAAATCGCGGCTCAAATACAGATGAGACAGACTGTTGATAATACTGCTGAAAAGCAAAAGGGTGAAGAAGGTGATGATCATCATGGAAAGAAGCTTCATGGCCAGAATATCGCCAAAATCCTGTACGCTCTGGAAATAGGTCAATACCCGGTAAAAGATCAGGAATGCCCCTGTCCAGAAAATCAGGCCGATGACGAAAAAAAAGAAAAACCGTGACCGGCGGTTGTTTTGCACGCCGGGTCTCGCGGAAAGCAGCCGGGGGGTCAATAATGTCCATGCGGCATTTTTCATGGGACTACACTTCCCTTACTAATGTCAGAAACACTTCTTCCAGCTTGGCTTCGCCGGTTTTAGCGGCAAGGTTCAATTCGGCAACCGTGCCCTCAGCGATGAGAGTTCCTTTATGGATAACGCCGATTTTGTCGCATAGATCTTCGGCCAGGCTCAGGGTGTGCGTGGAGACGAAGACGGTTACATTTTGGGCAGCCAGTCTTTTGAGAATATCCTTGACCATTCGCATGGCTTCGGGATCCAGACCGACCATCGGTTCATCAATGACCATTACTTTCGGATCATGGAGCAGCGCCGCCGCAATAATCAGCCTTTGCTTCATTCCATGAGAATAGGCTTCGATGATTTCGTTTGCCCAGTCCCAGAGAGAGAATTGTTTTAAAAGCTCTTCCGATTTTTGATAGAGATGCTGCTGGTCGACATTATATAGATCGCCAACAAATTTAAGAAACTCCATACCGGTCAGTTTTTCATAAAGAAACGGTCTGTCCGGTACGAAACCGATAATCTTTTTGGCGGCAACAGGTTCTTTGTGGATGTCGATACCGGAAATCTTGATGCTTCCCGCTGTCGGTTCGATAATGCCGCCCATCATGCGGATGGTTGTGGTTTTTCCCGCGCCGTTAGGCCCGATAAATCCATAAATTTCTCCGGCAGCTACACGTAAACTCAAATTATCGACAGCCAGCGTCGTTCCATAATCCTTGGTCAGTTGTTTGAGTTCAATCATTATCTTGTTGATATAACCTCCAGTTTTATTTTACCCATAACGCCCAGCAAATCCAGTTGCTGGCTGCCTTCACCGCGCACCAGGCGAATATGAGTAACATCGGCAGGAATCTGATTGAAAACAGCATCGGCGGTCACCCATTGTCCAACATAGGCAAGGTTCCAGGCATGATAGTAAAAACGTCCATTGAGATAAACCAGCCCTGTTTCAATCTGGGTCGGCACTCCGGCGGAGCGCAGCAGGGCGGCTGTTAATACCGCGTGTTCATTGCAGTCGCCCGTCCTGTTTTTTAAAACCTCCAATGCGTTGGGCACGGATAACACGGGCTTCTTCTGGATATTTTTATAAACCCAGGCAACGACTTTACGCATTTTGTCAGATGGGGAATCCCCGGGTGAAACAATATTCTCTACTGCGGCCTTTATCTGTGGGTGATCACTTTGTACCAGGGGCGAAGGTTTGAGAAATTGTCGGAAAACAGGCGGCATTTTCGTATCGGGTGCAGGCTCCGCGGGAATGAGTTCCCGCGTAATGGTCAGAAGATCCTGACGAAATTTTTGACGACCACCATTGAGCATTAGTCCAGAATGATTAATATTACTGATTTTGATTGTTATTTCAGTTAAACGTGCCGGGTCAGTAAGTTTTTGATTGGAAGGAATCGAGGCGACTTGCGTAAAATCAACGGCGTTGTCCAATGCAAATCCCACGCGTGCCTGTTCGGGGCTTACCTTTTCCATGGATAGACCCAGAATACCGGATTCTTTCAATACTTCACCGTCTTTGGCCAGCCAGGCACAATTTTTAGCGCCCATAAAATCGGCGCAGAATTTTTGTGTCAGGACACGCTTTCCCATGATCGGGATTACTTCATCCGCAGTGCGGGTCACTGATATTTTGCGGATGCCCAGGGTGGATGGATCAAAAATGCTGAAAGAAGAGGTTTGATCTTTTTCAAGGCCTGCTCGGAACGCGGCTTCATAAATATTGCCGCTGATATGGGGAACGTCGCTAATCGGGAGAATGGTTTTTTCTTCTGCATCGGGAAGTCCGGTATATAAAATAAGTTTATCCTTATTGGTGTATCCGCGGGCGTTGAAACGAAATAAACTTGAGTTGAGTTGAAAATTAAATGAGGAAAAGGCCAGGTCGGAATTAAGTTCCGTTTCCGTGGATATGTGAAGTGCCTGGGTAATGCCCATCGTATTGATCTGCATAGTGACGTTTTCCGTCGTCTGAAAGCGTCCATTTTCCAGTGCATGGAATGTTCGACGGATGAAGCCGATTTTATTCCTGTTTTGATAAATATTCATCCAGGATTCGGGCTGACGTGCAATTTCAGTCTTCTGACTTAAGGGAATTGTTACTGGCTGATCCTTAAAAAAATCCAGACGAACGGCCAGCAGGACGAGAAAAACTAAGGTGATTCCAATACCCCAGACCATATTCCATTTTATTTTTGCCATGTTTAACAATCTTTCTGCAATATCAAGGCAATTGCATGTTGATAATATATAGACAGGATTGCCTTCGGTCAACAGACAGTATTATGTTACACAAAGATATCAAAACAATGACTTGACAAATCCAGTATAAAAATATAAGCAATTAAATTCTTGTTTCTAAGGCTCGATTACGGTGGATCCCCCCTCTGGCAGAGACTCTTCCAAATGCGGGGGTTTTTTTATAGTGAGACCCGAGTTTCAGAAACGAAGTGCGCTGAAACTCGCTGGTCGAACTATCCCGCGAGCGAAGTGAGTAGGGGTAGTGGGCACCTCTTTTTTCAGAAACGAAGTGCGC
>PHBN01000544.1 GCA_002840635.1 Deltaproteobacteria bacterium HGW-Deltaproteobacteria-1 | reverse complement strand
GATTCTGGTTGTGGCCGCTTCCGATGGTCCGATGCCTCAGACGCGCGAGCACATCCTCCTTGCCCGCCAGGTGCAGGTTCCTTACATAGTCGTTTTCCTTAATAAAGTAGATTTGGTTGATGATCCCGAGTTGTTGGATCTTGTCGAACTCGAGTTGCGCGAGCTTTTAACCCAGTATGAATTCCCCGGCGATGATCTTCCCATTATTCGCGGTTCAGCGCTTAAAGCGTTGGAAGCCGAAGAGACCAATTCTCCCGATGTGAAATGCATCGAGGAACTCATGAAAGCTGTTGATGATTATATACCGGAACCGAAGCGCGATACGGATAAGCCGTTCCTGATGCCGGTAGGTGATGTTTTTACGATTTCAGGCCGTGGTACCGTTGTAACTGGCCGTGTTGACCGTGGTATAGTTAAGGTTGGTGAAGAAGTTGAAATCATTGGTATTCGTCCAACCATTAAGACGGTTGTGACGGGTGTTGAGATGTTCCGTAAAACCCTCGATGAAGGTCGGGCAGGCGACGATGTCGGTTTGTTGATTCGCGGTATCAAACGTGAAGAAGTGGAAAGAGGCCAGGTTGTCGCTAAGCCCGGTTCCATTACTCCTCATACGAAATTTGAAGCGGCCGTTTACGTTCTGACCAAGGAAGAAGGCGGTCGTCACACACCGTTTTTCTCCGGTTACCGTCCGCAGTTTTATTTCCGGACAACGGACGTGACAGGCGTCGCAACACTTCCCGAAGGCGTGGAAATGGAACTTATTATGCCCATTGCTATGGAAGAGCAGTTAAGATTCGCCATCCGTGAAGGCGGCAGAACAGTGGGTGCTGGTGTCGTAAGCAAGGTAATTGAATAAAAACTGTAGGTTATCAGATAAATGAAAGAACAAAAAATAAGAATTCGTCTCAAAGCTTACGATTATAAACTGTTGGATCGCTCTGTTGAAGAAATAGTGGATACTGCAAAAAGGACCGGTGCGCGTGTCGCCGGTCCCATTCCTCTTCCTACGGAAATCAATAAATATTGTGTCAATCGTTCGCCGCACGTGGATAAAAAATCCCGGGAGCAGTTCGAAATTCGCACACATAAAAGATTGATTGATATTGTCGAGCCGACGCAAGCCACGGTAGATGCGCTGATGAAACTGGATCTTTCAGCGGGAGTGGATGTCGAAATAAAGGCGTAGGCGTTGAGTCGTGACAGTGGAAAATGGTATTGTGCAGCCATTTCCCGGAATGTTGAATATCGTGGCGAAATTTACATAAAGTTGGATTAATGATGAGCAAGGGAATCATTGGGAAAAAATTAGGGATGACGCAGGTATTTGCCGAGGATGGCTCTGCCGTCGGTGTCACAGCCGTTGAGGTTGAACC
>PHBN01000187.1 GCA_002840635.1 Deltaproteobacteria bacterium HGW-Deltaproteobacteria-1 | reverse complement strand
GGCAGATGGACCATCCTTGGGAATCGCCCCTTCCGGTACATGAACATGAATGTCTATTTTCTTGTAGAAGTTTTTTGCCAAGCCGAACTTCTCGGCGCGTGCCCGGATATACGTTAGAGCCGCCTGAACCGATTCCTGCATGACATCTCCCAGTTTACCGGTCATGACCATGCGTCCCGTCCCTTCCATGATGGATGCCTCAATGGCCAGAAGTTCGCCGCCCACTTCCGTCCAGGCCAGCCCGGTTGTCAAACCAATTTGATTTTTTTCCTCCGTTTCGCCGTGGCGGAACTTGGGCACACCTAAATATTTCGGAATGCGTTTAGAATTGATTATAATTTTCTTTTGCGAACCGTTGCTGACTATCTCTTTGGCCACCTTGCGGCAGACGGACGCAATTTCCCTTTCGAGGTTCCGGACACCAGCCTCCCTCGTGTACTGACGGATAATGCGCATCACGGCTCCATTTGTAAATTCGATATTATCCGCAACCAGACCATTGGCTTCCATTTCTTTCGACAGAAGAAACTGTTTGGCGATTTGCATCTTTTCCTGTTCCGTGTAGCCGGCGATGCGGATCACTTCCATTCTGTCCTGCAGGGGCGCCGGTATCGTCTGCAGAATGTTGGCCGTTGTGATAAACAGAATGTCAGACAAATCATAATCCATATCCAGATAATTATCATTGAAGGCGACATTCTGCTCCGGATCAAGGACTTCCAGCAGGGCAGAAGATGGATCACCGCGGAAATCGGAGCTCAGTTTATCCACTTCATCCAGACAGAATACGGGATTGTTTGAACCCGCTTTCTTCAGTGATTGGATGATTTTACCCGGCATCGCGCCGATATAGGTCCTGCGGTGGCCGCGAATTTCCGCTTCATCGCGGACCCCGCCCAGGGAAATCCGGACAAATTTTCGATTGGTCGCGCGCGCCACCGATTTGGCAATAGATGTTTTTCCGACGCCGGGAGGCCCGACTAGACAGAGAATCGGCCCTTTATTCTTCTTGACCAGAGCCTGAACAGCCAGATATTCAATGATGCGTTCCTTGACTTTTTTCAGACCAAAATGGTCTTCGTCAAGGATATTTTCAGATTCCTTCAGCGTGTATTTATTTTCGGTCATTTCCGACCAGGGCATATCCAGAATCCAGTCAATGTAGTTGCGGACAACCGTGGCTTCCGCCGACATGGGCGACATCATCTGGAGTTTTTTTATTTCCTGGCGTACTTTCTTCGTCGCCTCTTCGGAAAGTTTCTTTTGTTTCAGGCGTTTTTCCAGATCCGCTATTTCATTTTTAAAATCGTCCTTTTCGCCCATTTCCTTCTGGATGGCGCGCATCTGTTCATTCAGGTAATAATCTTTCTGCGTTTTTTCCATCTGCTTTTTGACGCGGCGCTTGATCTTTTCTTCCACCTGAAGAATCTCTATTTCCGACAGCATCAGAGAATAAATGGCTTCCAGCCGTTCTCCGATATGGTATATTTCAATGATTTTCTGTTTGTCTTCCAGTTTCACGTTCAGGTGCGTAACCACCACATCTGCGAGCTTGGACGGGTCTTCGATCGCGGCAATCGTCCCCATCATTTCTACATGCACTTTCTTGCTGAGCTTCAGGTAAAGTTCAAAGGATTCTTTAATGCTGCGCATCAGCGCCTGTTTTCTGACATCGTTGGGATCATCATCGATATCTTCAATGTCTTTTACCTTCACAAGAAAGAAATCGTCATTTTTAAGATATTCTTCTATTGCACCGCGGGACTTGCCTTCCACGAGAACTTTAACCGTTCCGTCGGGCAAACGCAGCAGCTGAATGATAATGCCTATGGTCCCTGGTCCGGTATATGTCTTCTTCTGCCGGATCGTCTTTTTTTGCATTTTTCTGGGCCACCATGAAAATCCCTTTTTCATATTTCATGGCAGATTCCAAAGCGGCGATAGACTTTTCACGACCGACAAACAACGGCACGATCATGTGCGGAAAAACAACCACATCCCTCAGGGGCAAAAGAGGAATAATGTTTGTCTTGGATTGACTGTTATATTCTTGCTTTTCTGTCATTTACACTTCCCGGGTATAGATTTATGCAGTTTCTGATTTTGCATCATACAACAAAATCGGCTTTGCTTTATTGACAACCACTTCCTCACTGATGACACATTCTTTGATATCCCGCTGTGAAGGTATATCATACATCACTTCAAGCATGGTATTTTCCAGAATGGAGCGCAAGCCGCGCGCGCCTGACTTTCTTTCCATCGACAACTTCGCGACGCTGCGAAGCGCGCCATCGGTGAACTTCAAGATTACGTTTTCCAGTTCGAACAGTTTTTTGTATTGTTTGATGATTGCGTCCTTGGGCTCCATTAAAATGCGGACCAGGGAGTCTTCATCCAGATCATCCAGTGTTGCAATCACCGGCAGCCTTCCAATAAATTCCGGTATGAGACCAAATTTCAAAAGGTCTTCAGACCGGACTTCCGCCAGGATTTCCCCTACCCTTTTTTCCTTTTTGCTTTTGATTTCCGCACCGAAACCCATGGTGTTTGTGCCGATCCGTTTGGAAATAATCGTTTCCAAATCATTGAACGCACCACCGCAGATAAAGAGAATATTCGTGGTGTCCACCTGAATAAATTCCTGCTGCGGATGTTTGCGCCCGCCCTTAGGCGGTATGCTGGCCGTGGTTCCTTCCATAATTTTCAACAGGGCCTGCTGTACGCCTTCACCGGAAACATCTCTTGTAATCGATGGATTGCCGGATTTTTTTGCTATTTTGTCGATCTCATCGATATACACAATTCCTTTAGATGCACGGGCGACGTCGTAATCGGCGTTTTGCAGCAGACTTAAAATGATATTTTCAACATCCTCGCCCACATATCCCGCTTCCGTCAGGGTGGTGGCATCCGCTATTGTGAAAGGAACATTCAGAAACTTGGCCAGCGTTTTGGCAAGCAGGGTTTTCCCGGATCCCGTCGGTCCTACCAGCAGAACATTGCTTTTCTGGATCTCAACACCATCAGTCGAACTGACATTGGAAAACAGTCTTTTATAATGATTATAAACCGCGACGGAAAGAATCTTTTTGGTCTGTTCCTGGCCGATGACGTAGGTGTCAAGAAATTTCTTGATTTCTTTCGGTTCAGGCAAAATATTCTTCGGGGTTTTTTCTACCGTCTTTTCTTCTTCCTCTACAATGCACCGGCATAATTCGATGCATTCATCGCAAATATAAGCGGTGGGGCCTGCTACCAGTTTACGAACCTCACTTTGCATCTTTCCGCAAAATGAGCAAAATAACATTCCCTGGCCTCGATTGTCTTTACTTCTTTTGATCACTTGATCTCTCCTTTATTTATCCACTGATAATACAGGCTTTCTAACTACGATTTCATCAATTAAACCATATTCTTTCGCCTGTGCGCTGGTCATAAAGTAGTCACGTTCCGTATCATTCATGATTTTTTCCAGTTGCTGACCCGTTAATTCCGACAGGATTTTGTTCAATTCGTCCTTTAATCTTAAGATTTCTCTGGCCTGAATGTCAATATCCGTTGCCTGTCCCTGAAAACCTCCCAGAGGCTGGTGAATTAGAATCCGCGCGTGCGGAAGGGCAAACCTTTTTCCTTTCTCACCGGCGGCGAGAAGGATTGCCGCCATACTGGCCGCCTGCCCCATGCAGACCGTTGAAATGGGAGGCTTGATATACTGCATGGTATCATAAATTGCCATTCCCGAACTCACGTGACCGCCCGGGGAATTCAGATAGAAAAAAATTTCTTTATCCGGGTCCTCTGCTTCAAGATAAAGCATCTGGGCGACGACCACGTTTGCCACGTTGTCATCGATTGCGGTTCCCAAAAATATGATTCTGTCTTTTAACAGGCGGGAATAGATGTCGAAGGCTCTTTCGCCCCGTCCATCCTGTTCCACCACCATCGGTATCAAGTTCACTCAGCAGCCTCCTGTTCCATCCCGACTTTCTCAACTTCTTTAATATTGGCCTCTCGTTTGATAAAGTCAAATACCTTTTTTTGTATAATGTCCGATTTCAGGGTATTTATTCTGTCTTCGTTGTCGTAGGCGCTTTTGACGACCTCATAATCCGCATGATGAATTTCAGCTAATTCCTTGATTTTATTATCTATATCATCATCAGTTGCCGCCAGGGCTTCTTTTTCGGCAATCTTTTTGATCAGGAGGAAAGTTTTGACTGTTTTTTCCGCTTCCTTCTTGAACTGATCGTGCATCCTGAAACTCAATTCCATGGCATTTTTTTCATCCATACCGGCCGATTTCATTCTTTTCTGAGTGTCTGAAATCATGTAGAAAATCTGTCTTTCGACCAGCGAAGGCGGGGCATCAAACACATTGGCATTCAGAAGAGCGTCTATGATTTTTTCATCGAGCTGCGAGTCGCTCTGTCGTTTGCACTGCTCTTCCATGGATTTACGGACGTCGTTCATCAAATCTTCAAGTGTATTGTACTTGTCAAAATTCTTAATGAAGTTTTCGTCGATCTCAGGAAGTTTTTGCTCTTTGAGTCCGTTTAGGGTCACCTTGAAGACAACATCTTTCCCGGCCATCTTTTTTTCATGATAATCGGCGGGAAATGTAACGTTTACTTCTTTTGTTTCGCCATTTTTCATTCCCACGAGCTGTTCTTCAAAGCCGGGAATGAATCTGTTAGATCCCAGTTCCAGCAGGTAATTATCAGACTGCAACTCCGGAAGCGCTTCGCCATCCATCGTTCCTTTAAAATCAATCGTGACAAAATCGCCAATGACAGCCGCCCGATCTTCCGTGACATCCTGCATGGTTGCAAACATTTTGCGGATTTCCTGAAGTCGTTTTTCCATGTCCGCATCCGACACGGTGATGTTCACCTTCTCCAACTCCATCCCCTTATGGCCCTGCGGTTCAATATCAGGTTCCGTTTCAAACGACGCGCTGAACGAAAAGTTCGTATTTTCCTTCAAACCGTCCTGTTCGATTTCCGGCCGAGAAAGCGTTACGATTCCGCGCTCATCCAGTTCCTGCCAGTAGTATTTATTGACGATGACAACCCAGGGTATTTCAAACGACATTTTTTTCTTAACCTGGCTGATATCCTCTACTTTAACGGGAAACTCACTCACTATATTTTCTCCTTAACATTGGGATTATTATTACGGCTCTTTGGTTCTGGTGCGAGAGAGGGGACTTGAACCCCTAACCGCTTAGGCGGGCTGGATCCTAAGTCCAGTGCGTCTGCCAATTCCGCCACTCTCGCTTTTTAAACAATTAGGGAATTATATATTCATTATTCAAAATGTCAACGGGGATTCTTGATCGACACTCCGCAACAAAACCAGTTAAATTGAGCCTTTCGTCTTTTGTTATCCTGTAAATGATAATTTCATTTAATGCAAGAAAAAGATGTATTTCTTTTTGCGAATTGAACAGATAGAAAAAAACCGTTTTGCCGCATGAATGATTATGAAATAATACTTTCAGATGGGTTGAAATGGTCGGGGGCCAGACGAAAAGAAACCTTACTTCTTTTGTCAGTAATTCCAGAACAGAGAAACCTTGACGGCCCATTCTCCTTCGCGATTTTGCCCCCAGGGGATCTCCGGCTTAACCCATGTGCCGAAACTTTTTGTCCACATGCGCAGAAGGAATACCCCCGATTTGTAGCTTAGCTGGTTATCTCGCTCCCAGTTGACTTTTGCCTCTGTGTCCATGCCTGCCCACCACCTGTCACTGAGCTTCATCAGCAAAACAGGGGTCACTGTCATGTAATGAATATTGGCGCGATCAGACTGGCCGGCGAAGGAGACCGTATCTTGAATCTTGACGAAGAAAAGCCCTCTGGGATCCTTGAACCGCCAGCCCGGTATGGCCAATGGTGCCACTTGCCATTTCCCGCCACCCAGGCTGTCCCGGGTGGCGGAGGGTGCTATGAAGCCGGATCCGCGATGGCAAAGAAAAAATTTTCCGTTGCATACGGGATCAAAAGAACCTGGCCGTAAATGTCTCCCAGACCATTGTCGGTGCCTTGTTTCCGGTCAGATGTTACTATCGGTTAGGTTATACCATTTGACTTCTTCCTCTGGGTAAAGCTGAGGCCGTATCATTTCAGCATAGAATGTTTTCGCCGATTCCATATCATCAAAAGT
>PHBN01000186.1 GCA_002840635.1 Deltaproteobacteria bacterium HGW-Deltaproteobacteria-1 | reverse complement strand
CCATCCCTCCTTCGTGGCGGAAGGCCAGTTCATTGTCTGTAAGAAAGACAAAGACTTTGCCGTTTTCTGAAAATTTGTAACCCATGCCCTGATTCGGATGGGAAAGGGCAATCTGCGTGATGATGATATCGCCCAGCGTGTAGATGCCTCCGCATGAATCCGCATAGATCACGTCGGCATGAACATCATCATAGTTAATCGGGAAATACGGCGCGGACATCACGCGAGCGAGCATGTCCCGGATAGAATGCTGTGCAAAATCACAGCCCCAGACGGCAATGTTTGTCTTGTGATTATACAGCGGCTTGAAAAAGGGAAACCCCATGATGTGGTCCCAGTGCGCATGCGTCAGGATCAGCGCGAAATCGCGATGTCCCTCGGCAAGCAGAGCATTGCCCGCTTCACGGATTCCCGACCCGGCATCAACCAGCAGAACATCATCACTGCTATTGCGAATTTCCAGGCAGGTTGTGTTTCCGCCATAACGCAGATAATGTTTCCCCGAGGTTGGTATGGATCCTCTGGATCCCCAGCAGCGTATGATCATAGAACGTCCTTTTGCCTATAATCATACAGGATTTTTATTTTTTATCAAGTACGATATAAAGCTTGCTATTGCATGAATAATTATTATTTTATACAGAAATAATCCATTGAAGGAGGGGTTTCTTGTGAAAACAATCAAAATTAAAGGTATGAGCTGCCAGCATTGCGTCATGGAAGTTACCAAAGCACTAAACGCTATTGATGGAATCGAAAACGTCAAGGTTGATTTGAAAACAGAAACGGCCTCCTATGACGAGACCCGCCCTGTGGACATGGCGGTGGTCATGGGGGCAGTTAAAAAGGCGGGGTACGACGTTGCCGGATAAAGCACAGATCAATATTCAGGGAATGACCTGTGCCGCCTGCGTGCGGCGGGTGGAAAACGCGCTGAAAAAAGTGGAAGGCGTTGTGGATGTCAGCGTCAACCTGGCAACCGCGCGGGCCACCGTCACCCATTTGCCGCGCTGGGGAGGCGTTTCCGCCCTGGCCGGAGCCGTAACCGAACAGGGCTACGAATTCCTTGGGGAGCTTACGGATGAATCAGCCGATCCCGTCGAAAAGGCCCGTGCGCGGGATCTTAGAGAACTTACCGTAAAAGTGATCTGCGGTGCGGTTCTGAGCGTGATCATTTTTTTCGGTTCCATGCAGCACTGGTTTGGTTTCCTGCGAGGCATTCCGCATCAGGCCATGCTCATTACCCTCTTTGTATTAACGGCACCAGCCGTGTTCTGGGTAGGCAGCCGCTTTTTTGTGGGCGCCTTTAAAGCGGCTAAGCAAATGACGTCCGACATGAATACACTGGTCGCCGTCGGCGCTTTTTCAGCCTATGCCTATTCGGCCGCGGTAACCTTCTTCCCCCGTTTCTTTGAAAGCGCCGGCATTGCCGGGCATGTTTATTACGATGGCGCCGCAATGATCATTACCCTGATCCTCCTGGGCAGGCTTCTTGAAGCAAGAGCGACGGGGAAAACATCCGGCGCAATCAAAAAACTGATCGGCCTTAAACCCAAAACCGCCCATGTATTGCGCGATGATTATGAAGTCGAGACGCCCGTGGAGAATCTGCAGATCGGCGACAGGATTCTGGTGAAGCCCGGTGAAAAAGTCCCTGTGGACGGAATGGTTCTGACCGGGCAATCGACCCTGGATGAATCCATGTTGACCGGTGAAAGCATGCCGGTGTCCAAAGAGCCTGGACAGAAGGTGTTTGCCGCCACTATCAATCAGACAGGCAGCTTCACCATGCAGGCAACAGGTGTGGGGTCGGACACCATGCTGGCACATATTATCCGCATGGTGGAAGAAGCACAGGGATCCAAAGCGCCCATCCAGCGTATTGCAGACAAAGTCGCATCCGTATTTGTTCCGGTTGTTTTCGGTATCGCCGCCGTCACCTTTGCCGTCTGGTACTTTCTTCCTGAAAGCGGCAGCTTCAGCCGGGCTTTGATTAATTTCGTTTCGGTGCTCGTCATTGCCTGTCCCTGCGCCCTGGGGTTGGCCACACCGACCGCGATCATGGTAGGTACGGGCCTGGGCGCGCAGAGCGGCATTCTCATCAAAGGCGGCGAAGCGCTGGAAAAAATCCATAAGCTCTCCGTTATCGTGTTTGATAAAACCGGTACGCTGACACGCGGCGAACCGGAAGTGGTCCGTATTGTAGGCGCTGATGGATCCGATGAAAAGCAGGTCCTGTCCGTGGCCGCCGCGCTCGAGAAATCATCGGAGCACCCGCTGGCAAAGGCCATCTTAAGAAGGGCCGCGAACGAACAGACACCTGTGAACGCAGCGGATAATTTCCTGGCGTTGTCGGGCATGGGCGCCACCGCGTTCATTGAGGGCCAGCAGTGTTTAATCGGCAATCGATTTCTCATGAATGACCAGAACGTTTCCATTGACCTTATGGAAAACACCGCAGCAGAAATGGCACGGGAAGGAAAGACCGTTGTTTATGTCGCGAGGAACAAGAAGGTGATCGGCCTGATCGCACTGGCGGATGTGCCGAAGACATCGGCGAAGGTGGCCGTGCAGCGTCTGAAGCACAGAGGATTGAAAGTCGCGATGGTGACGGGCGATAATGCCGGCACGGCAGAAGGCATCGCGTCTCAGCTCGGGATCGACCGGGTAATGGCGGAAGTCCTGCCTGGAGGCAAGGCGGATGAAATAAGAAAGCTGCAGGACGAAGGTGAAGTCGTTGCCATGGTTGGTGACGGCATCAACGATGCACCCGCCCTGGCGGCAGCCGATGTGGGCATTGCCATCGGCACGGGAACCGATGTGGCGATTGAAGCCGCCGACATAACCCTTATCCGGGATGATTTGACAGGCGTGCCGGAGGCGATTTCACTGTCTGCCTCGACCATGCGGGTGATTAAACAAAATCTGTTCTGGGCGTTTATTTACAATATCATAGGAATTCCGATCGCCGCAGGCGTCCTCTATCCTTTTTCCGGCATCCTGCTGAACCCGGAATTCGCAGCCGCGGCAATGGCTTTCAGCTCTGTTTCCGTTGTGAGTAATTCACTGAGGTTGAAAAGGGTCTGGAAAAACGAAAAAGAACGGACGGTAGCATAGTGCCCGTTATTTGCCAGATGTCATCTCTTGCTTCACACCATCTTGGTTGTTTAGCGATTTAAAAAGGTCATGCTAAAAATGTTTCTGCCACCTTCCCGCCGATAAGCCACCCGATCCGCCATCTTGCGGATGAGGAATACACCCATGCCGCCGATCTTGCGGTCGGCCAAGTCGGCTTTCACGTCCGGATCCGCCAGAGAAAGGGGATCGAAGGAAACGCCTTTATCGCGGATTTCGATGGTCAGTGCCGGTTCATCCGAAATCAGGCAGCCCACTTCGACCTCGCCATCTTTATGGGTGTAGCCATGCACAAACACATTGACCAGCGCCTCTTCCGCGACCAGTTCAATC
>PHBN01000185.1:3591-4281 GCA_002840635.1 Deltaproteobacteria bacterium HGW-Deltaproteobacteria-1 | reverse complement strand
GGAACTGGTGGATCTCATGCGCAGCAATATCAATGTGGAGCTGCCCACTAAAAAAGACGAAAAAGGATATTTCACCATAAGCTTCACCGGTGACAACCCTCAGGTGGTCACCACCATAGCCAACCGCCTGGCATCCCTGTTTATCGAAGAAAATCTTCGCATCCGGGAGCAGCAGGCAGTCGGCACAACGGAATTTCTGTCGATTGAATTGAAAGCAGCCAAGAAAAAACTGGATGAAATGGAAACGGCCGTTACAGCCTATAAAACAAAATACATGGGTGAATTGCCGGAACAGCGCGAAGCAAACATCAAGATTCTCGAGCAACTGCAGAACCAAAATCTGAAAGTGAGCGAGAGCCTGCGCGCGGCGCAGGACCGCAAACTGGTCATTCAAAAACAGTTGATGGAAATGCCCGCTGCTGTCGAGCTCGAAGATCTCAGAGCGAAATATACAGAAAATCATCCGGATGTCATCGCAGCGAAAAAAAAGTACACCGGTCCGGAAAACAAATCCGGCTATGACACACATGTCCGTAAAGATCCCCGTTACAGGGAACTCAGAAGCCAGCTGGACCTCACCGACCTGGAAATCAGGCGGCTGGCGCGTGAATCAGCCAATTTATCAGGACAAGTCGAAACGTACCTGTCCAGAATAGAAAAATCACCGGCCCGCGAACAGGACATGGCCGC
>PHBN01000185.1:0-3540 GCA_002840635.1 Deltaproteobacteria bacterium HGW-Deltaproteobacteria-1 | reverse complement strand
CAGGCGGCTGGCGCGTGAATCAGCCAATTTATCAGGACAAGTCGAAACGTACCTGTCCAGAATAGAAAAATCACCGGCCCGCGAACAGGACATGGCCGCGCTGATGCGCGAATATAGCAGCACTAAGCAGAATTATGAAACGCTTCTGAAAAAAAACCAGGACGCTATACAGGCCGAAAATCTGGAAAAACGCCAGAAAGGCGAACAGTTCAGGGTTATCGATCCGGCCCGTGTGCCGGAAAAGCCATTCTCACCGGATATTCCTAAAACCATGCTCATCAGCCTGCTTGCCGGCCTGGGCGCAGGTTTGGCGGCGGTGTTTCTGCGGGAACAGATGGACCGTTCATTTTATGATGCCACGGACGTTGAAATCACGCTGGGAATCAAGGTGCTTGCGACCATTCCCAAAATCGAGGACGAAACCGCCTGATCATGTACAAGAGATTTTTCGGATTCAAGAAAAAACCCTTCGAAATCACGCCGGATCCTTCATATGTATATTTAAGTGAGGTTCATCGGGAAGGCTTGTCCTATCTTGAATATGCCATAAGAGAACGCAAGGGATTCAGTGTCATTACCGGCGAGGCGGGAACGGGCAAGACCACACTGGCGCACAAATTACTCAGCAACCTGGACGGCAATGTTCGTACCTGCTATATTTTTAATCCCATGATTGAGAAAGCGGATTTTCTCAACTACATCTGCAGCGATCTGGGCATCCCGACGGAAAATTTAAAAACCCGGGGACAAAGCCTCGCCGCGCTGCATAATTTCCTGCTGAACTGCTTCACGAAGAATGAAAAAGTCTTTCTCATCGTTGATGAAGCGCAAAGCCTTGCCCCTGATCTGCTCCATGAAGTCAGGATGCTGACGAACCTGGAAACAGCCAAATACAAACTGATCCACGTCATATTGCTGGGACAGCCTGAATTTGACGACATTCTGGCGAAACCTGAATTCTTTCCCTTAAAGCAAAGAATAACCGTTCGCTATCATCTTCACCCGCTTCCCTATAAAGAAACCAAAGAATACATCTTATATCGATTGAAGCGGGCGGGTTCCAGGAACCTTGCAATTTTTAACGACTCTGCTATTAAAGAAATTTACAACTACTCAAAAGGCATTCCCCGCCTGATTAATATTGTTTGTGACAATGCACTGCTGACGGGATTTGCGACTGAACAAAGAAGAATTAATAAGGAAATCATTCAAAATGTCACCAGCGACCTCGAAGGTGGTCCAAGGAGTCACCGGCGGAAAAACCAATATAGATTACCGGCAATCATTATATCCGTCTCTGGTATCGTTATCCTGATCGCCGTGTTTATTTGGTATATTCTCAACTGAATGGAGATAGAGCTGTATGGGTAAAATGTTTGATGTTCTGCAGAAGCTGGAACGGGAAAAAAACATTGATCAGAAAAAAGAGCAACCGGCAATTGTTACCGATCCGGACGATCAGGTCTTAGATAATAAAATTGTTTCATTTTTTGCGCCGTCCTCGATGGTAACGGAACAGTTTCGACGTCTCAGGACACATATTATTCAGCCCAACCAGCCGAATTCTCCAAAGACAATTGTGATTACGAGTACTCTATCCGGGGAAGGGAAAAGTCTTATCGCCATTAATCTGGCCATTATCATTGCCGTTGAAATGCAAAGTCATGCGCTTCTCGTGGATTGTGATATTCGTAACCCATCGGTTGCCCGATTATTTGGTTTAAAGGATACGAAAGGACTGTCGAATTATCTGCTTGGAGAAGCAGAAATTCCGGATTTGTTAATCAAGACATCTGTTGATAAACTCAGTATCATTGCCGGAGGCCCCATCCAGGAAAACCCGGTGGAACTGATCGGATCAGAAAGAATGAAAAACCTGATCCAGGAGCTTAAAACTCGTTATAAGGATCGTTATATCATTCTCGACTGTTCACCCCTTTTGGCAACCACCGAACCGACCGTTCTTACTGAAATGGCAGACGGAATTCTGATGGTCATCAAATCCGGAAAAACACCAAGAGAATCGATAGAGCAGGCTTTAAAATTGCTGAATAAAGATAAAATCATGGGTATCGTGCTAAACGGTATGGAATACAGGACAAAGGCTTTAATCCAGAGGCACTTTGGAACAAACCGTTATTATCATGATTATCATTACTCAAAAACACATCCAGAACCGGATAACTGGGAAAAAGCGGCATTAATTCTCAAGGATATAAAAATGCTGCTATTAAAGCTTATACCACACAAAAAAGGTGAACATTGACCATATCCAATTCATTGCGTAACAAGTAATGGCATCAAGGATACCTACAAAAATTGTAGACATGACACCATTTTTTGTGCGTAAACGTAAATGAAACAAGACAACCCATCTCTTTTAATATTTTATAAACTTAATTATAAATAATTAATTGATAGATATCAATATGATAAGCTATCATGTTGCAAATATGTCATTAAATGGCACATAACTTGATTCTTCATTTGAAGAAGCGTGCTTTTCGAGAAATGAAATATTTTGATTTTTTACCAACGAAAACTATTTTTGATTGACCCTGCATGGGGAATGGCATGATGAGTATTTTAAAACGGACAAAGAAGGTTTATAATCTCTCCGGTTCAAAATTGTTACCAGTGCTATTAGAAAACACATTTGAAGAGAGATATCCGTTTTACGATAAATCTCAATTTCACCATCTGTTACACTTGGAAAAAAAGCGAACGGATCGCTCTCAAAAACCATTTATCCTTCTTCTGTTTGATGTTTCGGCCTTAATCGATGACCATCTTGAAGAAGATCTTTTCGAAAATATCAAACATGCGTTATCTTCTTCTTTAAGAGAGTCAGATCTTTGCGGCTGGTTTGAATACAATAAAACCATCGGTATCATTTGCGCTGACATAACCACGATCAATGCAAAGACTATTGAAAGAATCATCAGCAAGATTCATTTGCGTTTTTGCGAGAAGCTGAATCAGGAAGTGGTTCAGAAGATTAACCTCACATTTCACACCTACCCTGACAATATCAATAACTTCTCCATCAATTACCCTTTCAATGTGAGCCGCTATCCTGACATTACGAATTTGATCCGCTATACAGAACTGGACTATCCGCCCGGAAAGGAACATTAACCTTCGGTCTGAAACGCTAAACGATCGGAATAAATAATAAATTTATTGCACGCAATGCAGGGTTTAGAAGCTTTGCACAGAGCTTTTTTCTATGAAAGAAAGGGAAAGTAACAAATGTTATAAAAAAATGTTGACATTATGGTGAATTGTTTCTATTAGATACACCCTTTCTTCACAATATAAGATTTGTAAAAAAATTTTCAGCAGCGTGTGATTTGTAAACAATGAATCATCTGAAAGTCATAAAAGAGGAGAAATCCTCCTCGAGCTATCCGGAATCTTTCCGGAAAGGCATGAAAATGCCTGAAGCGGGGGAATATCCTTTTTTCAGCACAACCCAGCTTCACCATATGCTTAATATAGAGCGAAAACGGACCGAGCGTTCAAAAAAACCTTTTTTAC
>PHBN01000184.1 GCA_002840635.1 Deltaproteobacteria bacterium HGW-Deltaproteobacteria-1 | reverse complement strand
TTCGCGCACCCGATCGGATAAACTGTTGGTTAAATCAAGATTTCTGGCCATGACATTTTGAATTTCGCCGGCCATTTGATTGAAATGATTAGCCAGATGTCCCCATTCATCTTCTCGAACGATAGGAATACGCTCCACGTATCGTCCTTTTCGAAATTCATCAATGGTTTCAATAATCAGTTTAAGCGGCCTGCCGATCATCCAGCCATAGCTCACTCCCAGCAGCAAAAGGATAACCAGTAACAATCCGGCGCTGGTGAAAAGAAGCAGGAACCGGGCGCTGTTCATAATTTCGGCGTTCGCACGCGAAAAAGCAATGATGCCCACAATAATACGGGAATCCTTGGCCTCACCGGAAACGGGATAGAGCAGACCTGTTGAAGGTCCGGCTTCCGTTTCCAGTTTAACATAACGGGATTTGCCCCTGGCACTGACCTCAGCTACCATCTTATCCGGCCATTCATATTGAACACGGCTGGCACCGGCGACATAATCAACATGATTGCGGCGGGTGTCAAAAATATCGATTCTGGCCAGGCGAACATCCGTCTGGATATGATCCTGCAGGGCGGAATCGAGGGCGGCAATGCCTCGTTTCGTTGGAAAGTGCTGATAGAAAGTACTGACCGTTTCGGCGACGCCCTCCAAACGTTTCACCTGCTGATCAACCAGGAGCCTGTCCAGGGCAGTCAGTTGAATGATGCCCCATACGGCCATGGCAATGGCAAGGCCCGCCACGGTCAGCACAACAAGCCTGATCCGTACAGTTAAATTACTGTTGTAAGTAATGATTTTTGTCAGTAGATTTTTCAGCATAGTACAAAGTTTATAACAGAAAGAGATAAATTAAACCACGATGAGTTTATTATGCGCCGCGGGTTCATCGATGGTCAGGTACGAAAAAAAAGGGATGAGTTTTCACTCATCCCTTTTTTGGCATTTCATAAGATACTACAACTTATTTTACGGCCGGAGCTTCCGGAGCTGCTTCTTCAGCCTTCTTTTCGGCGGCTGCTTTCTTTGCTTTCTTTACTTTCTTTGCTGCTTTCTTTTTTGCTTTCTTTACTTTCTTTACTGCTTTCTTCTCTGCTTTCTGCACATCAGCCGCTGCTTCAACTTTTGCTGCATCTACTTTCTCGGCTGCTACGGCTTTATCATCCTTTACTTTTTCAGCGGCCACGGCCTTATCGGCCTTTACTTTGTCAGTGGCCACTTTGTCGGCCGCAATTGCGGTCATGCTAAGTGCAAAAACAAATGCTACAACTAATAATACTAAACGCTTCATCTGAAATCCTCCTTGTTAATAGTTCTTTGATAACCCCTTAAATGGTTTTAAGGGACTTCACCTATAGAAAGGCACCCTGCACGTTACTTCGCAGCGGATGCTGGTTTCTCTTTTGCCTGCTTTGTTCCGGTATTGCCTGAAATTTTTCCTGTTTTTGGTTTAGCCACTCTTGATGCTGTCAACTTCCCGTCTTTGATGCTGTATACGATTGTCACGGAATCATTCACTGTGATATCCTGCGCTGGATTTTCAAGCGCGAACTCCATAATCTCTACGTTCCCTTTAATACGTCGTGCGATCTTGATAGCGGTGTCGGAGATTTCTACGACCTTGCCTCTGGCGTTCATTTTAGGCGCTTTGACGTTCGTCGTTTTCAATACAACACCCTGGCTTGACTCCCCAACAGGTTTGTCAGCGGCAAAAGCAAGTGCTGCTAAAAGACAAAGAATTCCTGTGATGCAAACCAAAGTTTTTTTCATAAATAATCTCCCGATCATTCCTGCCCGTCATATAGCATTGAACATGCCAATTGCATAATCGGACTGCTAACCGCCTAGGTTAATGATATTACGTTATAAATATTGAAATACATTTTCTTGACTTTTTTAAGGGCTTAGAGAAAAGGGGAATAACTCCCCAGTCGCTGGAGAATAATTCATCAATCATCTTGGGATTAACTGACAGCGGTCGGGCTAACCGGTCAGGCGGCGGTAAATCCAGCAGTGCAGATAAAAGAAAAACGATTGGCTCCCGCCCAGACGCAAAAGTTTTCTGGCAATATTCCGGACATCTTTTTGACGGGTAACTTTATGATCAGCCAGATAGATGCTCAAAAGGCCGCGGGTAATTAACCGGTGAAATTTCGCGTCAGGCAGATACATGACGCTCACCTGCGCCTGATGATAAAAATAACCAATACGTTCGGCCATTTGTTCTTTGTTTTCATAGTATGAACAGAAATTTAAATCCTGGCCGCTGCGATCCTCCTCCTGATCAATCAGGTAATCCAGGAGGATATGCAATCCCTGAACCCAGGGGAAATAAGCGTTTTTAATTCCGGCAATCAGCGCAGCGGAAGTTGACGGATTGAACAATTGTGAAACAATGCAAAAAATTCCCAGTGTTGAACCGGTGCAGGCGGCAAATTCATACCAGGTCATGGGAGGCAGGTCTTTTGCGCAGCCGGCAAACCACTCCTGCAGGCGCGGCAGGCGCTCTTCTTTCCGAACATGCTTGTGCACCTGCAAATCAATATAAAATCCTGCCAGTTCCCGGAGAGCTGCCGCACCGAAATGATAGTTGGGAAGACCACTCAGGACTTTCCTGCACGTCTGCGCCAATGCGTATAAATATCCGCCATCGTCCTGTTCCCGCCTGAAACGGTAATGGGCGCTTATCGGCAATTCCGGCGACAGGGCCTGCAGCATGGATTCATGCAGCGCGCGGAAATCTTCCGGGTCCTGTGATGTACTGCGGTCGCAGAGATTGTCCAGATAGTCGCTGATGGTCTGATATGCAACGATAAAAGCAATCGCGTCCTTATAATGAAGGCCTGCCAGCAGGCCATAAAGAGCGCCGCCTTCGCAGTGAAACGTTTTCGTTGCAATGCTCGCCAGCGCCTGTTTGCGCAATTCCGGGTCGGGAATCTGACTGGCCCGTTCTTTCCACTGACGCAAATAAAAATGAGTGAGCGGCTGCACTTTCAAAATCATTTTTGTCGTCAGTGATATAAAACCTGTCGGTACCCGCAAATCCGTCACCTCGCTGTTGATCCACATATTCGTAAATCTCTAGCACAGGCCAGCCTCTATCACAAGACCGCGCAAATTGATCAATTGACCAGCCACTCAGATTTGTGATAGCTGTCAAATCCATGGTGACACAATGAACAAATCAATGATTGACGCTGATGTCATTGTCATCGGCGGTGGTGCGGCGGGCATGATGGCTGCGGGTCGCGCCGCCGATCTGGGCGCACGCGTGTTGCTTCTGGAAAAAACGGACCGCTGCGGGAAAAAGATCCTGATCAGCGGAAAGACGCGGTGCAACCTGACCAACACCGCCGGACACCAAGGCGGAACGCGGCGGCAGAGTTTTCCCCGTTTCCGACGATGCCCGCGACGTAGTCCGGGTTTTTCAAAAATATCTGGCCGACCATAACGTGCGCATCGTTTCCAACGCACAGGTGAGTTCGGTGAGCCTGGACCAGCATTCACGCTTTTCCGTTGGGACAGTATCAGGATGTTATCTTTCCCCGGCCGTCATTATCGCTACCGGAGGCGCATCCTGGCCGGATACCGGTTCAACCGGCGACGGCTACGCCATCAGCGCGGCGCTTGGCCACAGAATCGTCGCTCCCAAACCGGCCCTGGTCCCCCTGGTTGTCCGCGAGAAAACCCTTGCCCGATCCATGCAGGGCGTTTCTTTACGCAACGTCCGCGCTACCGCGTTTCAGAGAGAAGCGGCGAGTGTAGATTCGTCACATACGCCGGATTGCGACTATGGCCGCGGCGAAAAGAAAACTCCCCGGCCGCCTGTCCTGGAAAGCCGGTTCGGTGAAATGCTCTTTGCTCATTTCGGCTTGGGCGGACCGATCATCCTCCTCATGAGCCTGGCTGTGGTTGAAGCCCTGGAAAAGGGCCCCGTATCGATCCTGATCGATTTGAAGCCTGCCCTGACCGGAGAGCAGCTCCGAAAACGGTTGCAATCGGATTTAAACAAATTCAGTAAAAGAAAAATCACGGGCATTATGAAAGAATACCTGCCGGCAAAAATGATTGAACCGGTAATCGCCCTTTCCGGCATGGACACGGAAAAACTCGCTCATCAGGTCAGCGCCATCGAGCGGGATAGAATCATTGATTTACTCAAAGCCCTGCGTTTCAACATCAAGGCACCGCTGCCGCTTGCCAGGGCGATAGTGACGGCAGGTGGCGTCGCGCTTGATGAAATCGACCCGCGCACGCTGTCATCCAAAAAAGTGCCGGGCCTCTATTTTTGTGGAGAGGTGATGGATCTTGACGCCGATACCGGTGGCTACAATCTGCAGGCCGCGTTCTCGACGGGATATGTGGCGGGCGAAAGCGCCGCAGGCTTTTCAAGATCACTCCTTCGCGCGTGAAGCGAGCCTCATCGTTGATCTTCCCCGCAGACAGAAGGAAGATAAGAATGCGGAAAAAGGTGCGGATGATAATCAACGGAGAACATTACATTTTTGAAAAACCACTTGACTCTGCAATGCTCTATTCATAAAGCAATGGAACAGAAAAGGAATTTCTATTAAGAATACTATGACCGACCAGACGTCAGGCGACAACAGTCGAGGTCACATCCTCCATCTTGAAACAGATATAAAGAAATCCATGGAAGACGGATTTCCCTTTCTGGTGTTTACCCGAAACCTCGAGCGTCACTTTCTCACCTATAATCTGGATGCCCGCAGGAAATTTTTTTTCGTCATGACCATCATTGCCATTCTCATATACAACCTGTTTCTCTTTACAGACCGGGAGATGCTTCCGGACATCTACAGAACGGCCTGGCAAATCAGGCTGGGAATCGTCACCCCCTGCATGCTCATCATCCTGGCCCTGCTCCATTATCGCGTTTTTATCCGTTACATCGATTTCATGGCCGATTTCCTCATTGTTCTGAGCGCTTCGAGCATCATTATGATTCTGCATTTCAGCCATCATCCCAATGTTGTCCATTACCACACCGGTATTATCCTGATCATTATGTTTGGCAATATTGTCGTTCGTCTCCGATTCTGGCACGCCTTAGTCGTTTCTTCGCTCATCTTCGCGCTTTACGTCCTGACCGTACCCGAAATCACAGCCATGCAGCCGCCGGTCATGATTAACAGCAGCGTCGTCCTGTTTTCGGCCATCATTATCAGTCTGATCGCCAATTATCAGATCGAAAGCGCTCTGCGGTGGAGCTACCTTCGCCATCTTTCGAAGGAGATTGAAACGATACGCCTCGAAAAGGCGAAGACGGAACTGGAGCTCATTTCTTCGCTGGACGTTCTGACGGGACTGGCTAACCGTCGGAACTTCGACACTTTCCTGGATACGGAATGGCGGATGGGCGTGATCTGTGTGCCCGTTACGGGGGAGAGGAATTCGTCGTTCTCCTTCCCAATACTGACGAAAAAAGCGCCCTGCAGATAGCGGAAAAACTCCGAAAAAATATCGAGCTGGAAAATATTCCTCATCAGTATTCCCGTGTCAGCCATTTCGTGACAGTCAGCGTCGGGGTTGCAACCCTGATGCCGCAAAAAGCTCTGCCCCCGGAGCGCCTTGTTGAACTGGCCGACAAGGCGCTCTATAGAGCCAAAGATCTGGGCAGAAATCAGGTCCGGACGCTGGATGAAAAGAATCTTTCCCCTTGATAAAGCTGTTCACCTAAAACCCTGCCGATGAGCGAACCGAGCTCACCGCAGTCGGAAACTTGCTTAAAATTCCTAGCCTAATAATAGCTTCCGGCGCGTCTGTTCCCAAGATATAAAAAACCCGGCTTTGAGGGCCGGGTTTTTGAATCAGGAAATATGCTAAGAAATCTGCTCAGCGGCATTCCGTGCAGGTGGTCAATTCCTTGTAGGGAACACCGGTTTTTTTGCTGATGAACTTCAACTGATCAACGGGGGCGAAGAATTTACCGCATTTTTCGCAGGTCTGCATTTTAAAGGTGCGACCCCAGATCTTGCGTTTGTCGCCTGTCGATGTCATTTCGATATGACCGGTGGGACAGACGTATACGCAGGCTCCGCAGCCGATGCAGACGTCCGATTTTTCATGATAGGGAGTGCCGACTTCTTTATAAGAGCCACGGGAAAACAAGCCGATGGCACTGACACCGACCACTTCTTCACAGACCCGTACACAGGAACGGCATAAAATGCACTTGCCCTTGTCCGTATCGACGGCATGGCGCGGCTGGGCTTCCACACCCATCTCTTTGGCCATCTTTTGCAGCAGGTCGGATTCGGGGCAACGCGCCAGAAGCAACTCCATCACCAGACGACGAACGTTGAGCACCCTGTCGCTTTTGGTGTTGACTGTAAGCCCATCTTCCACACCATAAAGGCACGAGGTGACAATTCGCGTCCGGTTGCCTTTCTTGATTTCGACCACGCAGAGACGGCAGGCGCCTGATCGGGATACCGCTTCATGTGCGCAGAGAGTGGGAACCGAAATGCCCGCGCCCCGAATTGCTTCCAGAAGCATCGTGCCTTTGGGTGCTGATATGTTTTTT
>PHBN01000183.1 GCA_002840635.1 Deltaproteobacteria bacterium HGW-Deltaproteobacteria-1 | reverse complement strand
CTGTCTGTCTTGCGGTACAACGGAAAATATAAAAAACCGTCGTTATTGTTCGATGAAATGCCGTCAGCATCTGCGTCAGAAGCTCAACACGCGCAGCGGTCTGCTCCAGGCTTTGAACACGCGCTATGCAACATTTTATTTCACGGATACTCTGATTATTCTGGATGTGGTCCCTCATGGGATTCGGGAGGTCTTCCGATACACGGCCCTGCGCACGGAAAAAAGCAAGCCTGCCGAAGATTTCGGAAGGCTGTCCAATGTGCTGGGCGGCGCCTGGTGGGCCGAGGAAAGGCGGACGTCAAAGAACTATCTGGCATCCCGGCGCGTTCTGGAAATGGCCGAGAGATGCGCCATGTCGGAAGCGCTGGCGCGGCCGCGTCTGCAAAGAGCTCCGACGATCAAGCCGGAAAATCTGATTCTGCTGGATATCACAAGAGCGGATCTGGCCTCCCGCGATCTTGCAAGGATCATCCGGAATGCATATCGCAGGCAGGTAAAGATTCATCATCCTGACATGGGAGGCAAGGCCGCCACGTTCCGGAAAATTCATGCGGCCTACCAGGAAATGCAGCGCTGGGCGGAGCGTCCGACCTTCATCAGACGCCGCGGCTTTCCCGATAAATGGTATTACGACGGCGAAAATAAAAAATGGATCCAGCCCGTTCCGCTGAAAAAGTAAATTCTTAATTTTCAAGAATGATGGGCCAGACTGCACTGGCCGGGTTCCTTCCTGGTTCGAAATTGTTTTCTGTGTTCACCAGCAACGTTTCGATTGATAATAATGTATTGATTTATTCAGAACAATCCATTAAGAAATAATTATACATAATTTCTAATAGCTTTATTCAGGGTCCAGAAACTTTTGTGTTTCTGGAGGATTTTTGATGGTCGGGCCGCCATCTGATTGAGGAAATCAGGTAGCGGCTTTTTATGTGGTCAGGCCGCCGGCTGATTATTGCAATCAGGCAGCGGCCATTTTTATGGAGGTTCAAGATGCAGATTCATTTTGAGATTGGTGAGTTACTGGTTATTGGAGTGTTGGCTATCCTTGCTCTTTTCTGGTTGATTCCAGTTATTGGAAAGGGAATCGTTAATCATCTAAAGAAAAAAGATGGAAAATAATATTAGAGGACTTTTGAGATGAAAACCAAAAAAGATGAAAATCAAAGAAGAATCAAGATAGGCCTGTTCGGCTTCGGGAAAACAGGCCGTATGGTGGCCGATGAGCTTTTTAAAGACGGCATCTTTGATTTGGAATGGGTCGTCAGGCGGACTCACAAAGATAATCACAAGTATGCCACTCGCCTTTTGGGATATGAAGTCGATGATGCACCGATTTATTCAGTCGCGGAGATTTCGCCCATTTTTTTTCAAAATAACACCGTTGATATCATCATCGATTTTTCGAGTGCCAGGGCCCACAAACAATATGCATCCGCCGCTGATTTTGGGATTAAAATTATTTCAGCTATTTCGAAATACAAAGTAGAGGACGTGGAAGACTTAAAGCAGATGTCTGAAAAAACAGCGGTGCTTTATTCGCCAAATATAACACTGGGCGTCAATTTTCTTTTGGTTGCATCACAAGTCCTTCAGGGGATAGCTCCTCATGCTGATATCGAAGTTGTGGAAGAGCACTTTCGCGACAAGAAAGAACAGTCCGGGACCGCTTTAAAAATAGCTGAAATTCTGGGACTGGACAAAGATAAACATGTCAATTCCATCCGCGTGGGAGGAATAGTAGGCAAGCATGAAATCATTTTCGGATTGCCCAATCAGACCATCAGATTGGTTCATGAAAGCATTAACAGGGCGGCATTCGGACAGGGTGCAATTTTCGCATCCAAGTGGTTGGTTAACGCGCCCATCGGCATGTATTCGATGGAAAATATTATTGTTGACATGTTTAAGAGAAGTATCCCCGTTTATTAGCTTTTTCATGCAGCTGCATTCAGTGCCATTATCTTCCGGGAACGACCCTGCTGTATAATATCACGGCCATCAAGAGTGCTCCAATTGCAGGCTTCGCCCGCCTCTGTGTCAGAGCCCGAAAAGCGCCTAGTTAACGAAAATGTTGGCAATGTCATTCACGGAAAAGAAAGTGGAAAAACGATTACTCATCCACGCGAAGGGAGGCATATCCATAAACAATGCAAATAGGACACTTTTATTTTGGGAAAAATAGGACATCTCTAAATTGGCTGGACACTTCCTTAATTCATTATTGACATAAACTAATGCTTTCCCTATACTTCTTATACTCAAGAGCATCTTCCAACCATGGATATGCAGGGTTTTGGAGTCCGAAAGATGTCGTGGCTCTGATCATATCTGACATAAACTTTGTTTCATAATAATAAGAGACGGGCTAATCCGGTAAGCGCTTTGGGCTAAAACTATTCTTATCGCCCGTCGGTTTAGTTATCAGTTTTGGGTACTATGATTTTGGGAGTGCTGGATGCAGGACAGATATCTGGTGTTGGGTATTGACATCGGCGGAACGGAAACGTTCTTTGGATTTGTGGATCGTGAAGGTACTATTTTTAACGCCACGTCTATGCCAACTCAGGCAGATGAGGCTGCGCAAACCTTTGTTTCCCGGCTTCATCAGCAAATCGAAGAGATCAGAGTTAGTCTTTCTTCCCCGCATCGTTTGTGCGGAATCGGCATCGGCGCACCGAATGCCCCTCATGATCCGGGAACCATCGAAAAAGCCGTCAACCTGAATTGGGGTGATACCGTCGATTTCGTTACATTGATCCGAAAATATTATGACCTGCTCATTTTCATCACCAATGACGCCAATGAAGCAGCACTCATCTGGAATGAACTGACATTAAAAAAAGAGTCGGACCACCAACACGGAAGGAATCCCTATGAAGAACTCTCTTGAACTCGGTTTGATCGGCAACTGCCGCATTGGTGCCCTGATTGACGAGCGCGGCGAAATTGTCTGGAGCTGTCTGCCACGGTTCGACGGTGATCCGGTTTTCTGTTCACTTCTGAATGAACATCCCGACGGTGAGGGTGCAGGCTTCTGTGTCGTCGAGCTGTTGGATCAGGTAGAGGCATCTCAGTCCTATCTGCCCAATACGGCCGTCCTAGTGACCCGTTTGACAGACACCCGAGGAGCCGTCATTGAAATCACGGACTTTTCACCCCGTTTTCATCAGTATGGCCGAACGTTCATGCCGATGATGATCATCCGGCAAATCAAACGTGTCAGCGGCAATCCCCGCATCTGTGTGCGTGTTCGCCCCTTATGTGAATATGGCAGTCAAGATTGCACGATGACCCACGGCAGCCATCATATCCGTTATGTGGCGCCATCCTGGATTCTGCGGCTGACCACAGACATCTCCGTGACCGCCGTACTCCAGGAACTTCCCTTTTTCCTCGAAACCTCCGCGACACTTATCCTGGGTCCGGACGAAACCATCACTGACGCCATCGATGATCTTTCCCGCCGTTTTCTGAACGAAACCATCAACAGTTGGCGTGATTGGGTCAGAGACCTGTCCATTCCCTTCGAGTGGCAGGAAGAGG
>PHBN01000182.1 GCA_002840635.1 Deltaproteobacteria bacterium HGW-Deltaproteobacteria-1 | reverse complement strand
TGTATCCATTGATCCAAAAGAAAACCGTATTGTCGTCGGTGAAAAGAAAGATTTAATGGCGAAGGGGCTTCTTGCCGGTGAAATGAACATGCTTGCCAAGGTCTGGCCTCAGCGGGTGTACGCCAAGATCAGATACCGGAAAAAAGAGGCGCTCTGTGAAGTAACCGCCGAAAACGGAAGGATGAAAGTAATATTTGCTGAAGAACAGGAAGCCATCACTCCCGGCCAGTCCGTAGTGTTTTATGACCATGACCGTGTTCTGGGGGGTGGAGAAATAGAGGAGGTTTTACATGGACCTTGTTGAAAAGATCCATCGTTTGAAAAAAGAGAAAAATGCCGTGATCCTGGCGCACAATTATCAGCTTCCCGAAGTGCAGGATATTGCGGATTACGTGGGCGATTCTCTGGGACTCAGCATTCAGGCGTCAAAAACCAATGCGGATATCATTGTGTTCTGCGGCGTCTATTTCATGGCAGAGACGGCGAAGATCCTTTCACCGGAAAAAATGGTCCTCATCCCGGACAGGAAGGCGGGCTGTCCTATGAAGGATGACGAGATCATTTTTGTTCCCGATCAATACCTTGCCCATTATATATCAACCAAGGTCGGACGGGATTTCATTTTATGGAAAGGATATTGTCCCACACATGTGAAGATGCTGCCGGAAGATATTGCATTACAAAGGACACTCCATAAGGATGCGGAAGTCATCGTACATCCGGAATGTCCGGCCGGTATTACGTCTATAGCCGATAAGGTTTTATCTACCGAAGGGATGTGCAATTATATTAAAGCATCAAAAGCCAGGGAATTTATTATCGGGACGGAAATAGGCATTATTCACCGGCTACAGAAGGAAAATCCCGGGAAGTTATTTTATCCCTTATCGGAACGGGCGACATGTCCAAACATGAAACGGACAACACTGGAAAAAGTTTTATGGTCTCTGGAGGAATTGGGGTTCGAAGTTACCGTGCCCCCCGATATCATGAATAAGGCAAGAACCTGCCTGCAAAGGATGATTGATTACAAACCATAAAAACGTTGCTAAACTAAAGGAGATATATATAGTGAGTATAATAGATAATAAATTGAAAATTGAAACACTGGCCCTGCATGGCGGCCAGGAAGCGGACCCGGCAACAGGATCGCGTGCTGTTCCCATTTATCAGACAACCTCTTACCAGTTCAAAGACACCGAACACGCGGCCAATCTCTTTGGCCTGAAAGAATTCGGCAATATTTATACCAGGCTGATGAACCCGACGACCGATGTCTTTGAAAAAAGAATGGCCCTTCTTGACGGAGGTGTCGGAGCACTGGCGGTAGCGAGTGGCCAGTCGGCCATCACTCTGGCGCTTCTCAATATTGCCCGGGCTGGCGATGAAATTGTTTCGGCGGACAACCTCTACGGGGGAACCTATAACCTGTTCCACTATACGTTTGCCCGTCTGGGGATCACGATCAAGTTTGTTAAATCGAACGACCTTGATGCAATACAGAAAGCAATTACGCCAAAAACAAAAGCGATTTATGCCGAGTCCATTGGCAATCCCAAACTGGACGTTGCCGATCTTGAAGGAATTGCCGGTATCGCCCATAAAAACGGCATCCCTTTTATTTTGGATAATACCGTTTCGCCCTACCTGCTGCGTCCCATTGATTTCGGGGTGGATATTGTTGTCTATTCGGCCACCAAATTTATCGGCGGACACGGGACATCCCTGGGCGGAGTGATTGTTGATTCGGGGAAATTTGACTGGACAAACGGCAAATTCCCTCTGATTGCCGAGCCTGATCCAAGCTATCACGGGATAAATTTTGTGGAAGCCCTGAAGCCCATGGGTAATATCGCATACATCACCAAGGCTCGCGTCTGCCTCCTGCGTGATGTTGGACCGGCACTCTCTCCATTTAATTCGTTTCTGTTCCTGCAGGGATTGGAAACAATCCATTTGAGAATGGCACGTCATACTGAAAACGCTCTGGCCGTGGCTGAATACCTGGAGAAACATCCGAAAGTCGGTTGGGTCAACTATCCGGGGCTTAAATCCAGTCCGGAGCAACTGCGGGTAAAAAAATATCTGCCGAAAGGTGCGGGAGCGATTATCGGATTTGGAATTAAAGGCGGCGCAGAAGCGGGTAAGAAATTCATTGAATCCCTTGAACTCATCTCTCATCTGGCGAATGTGGGCGACGCGAAAACGCTGGCGATCCAACCGGCTACCACCACACACCAGCAGCTTTCCGCGGAGGAACAAATGGCCACAGGGGTAACGCCGGATTTCATTCGGTTGTCCATCGGAATCGAACATATTGACGACATCATTGCTGATATCGAACAGGCATTGGGGAAGATATAGGTTCAAGGTGAAAGGAAAAAGGACAAAGGCTAAAGAAGGATACCGACCATGAAAAAAATATATGAGGACAATTCTCGATCCATCGGCAACACGCCGCTGGTGAAGTTGAATCGAGTTACAGATGGCGCCAAAGCGACGGTTCTGGCCAAGATCGAAGGCCGTAATCCTGCTTACTCCGTGAAGTGCCGGATCGGTGCGGCTATGATCTGGGACGCGGAAGAAAAAGGCCTGCTCAAGCCAGGTGTTGAGATCATCGAGCCGACCAGCGGCAACACAGGCATTGCACTCGCCTATGTCGCTGCGGCACGCGGTTATAAACTCACACTGACTATGCCGGAAACGATGAGCATCGAACGCCGACGGGTGCTTGCGGCTTTTGGCGCAAATCTGGTTTTGACACCAGGCGCGGAAGGCATGAAAGGCGCGATCACGAAAGCCGAAGCGATTGCCGCATCCGACCCGAAAAAATATTTTCTGCCGCAGCAGTTCAAG
This sequence comes from Deltaproteobacteria bacterium HGW-Deltaproteobacteria-1, assembly GCA_002840635.1. GTDB lineage: Bacteria > Desulfobacterota > Syntrophia > Syntrophales > Smithellaceae > UBA8904. The sequence goes on along the minus strand of PHBN01000182.1, from coordinate 1,257 downwards.
AATCCGGCCAATCCTGCAATTCATGAAACAACCACGGGGCCGGAGATATGGAACGATACGGAAGGCGAAATCGATGCCCTGATTGCCGGAGTTGGCACTGGTGGAACGATTTCCGGCATTTCGCGTTACATTAAAAATAAAATGGGCAGAAAAATTATTTCCGTTGCGGTGGAACCCAGGGAAAGTCCTGTGATCAGCCAGAAATTGGCCGGAGAGGATTTGAAGCCGGGGCCGCACAAGATTCAAGGCATCGGTGCGGGCTTCATTCCCGATACACTGGACTTGTCGATGGTCGATCGCGTGGAACAAGTGGACAGCATGGAGGCCATCGAATTTGCCCGGAGACTCGCGAAAGAAGAAGGGTTGCTCGTGGGTATCTCCTGCGGTGCGGCGGCCGCCGTTGCAGTCAGGCTTGCTAAACAACCGGAGTTTATGGGAAAGACCATCGTGGTCATCCTGCCGGATGCGGGAGAACGCTATCTCTCAACCGTCCTATTCGAGGGCATCGGTGTATGAGATTAATCATCATTTTACACACGTGTGTGCAGGGTGTGCTCAAAAGTCAAAACATGTCGCCGTTTCTCGCGGGCGAGAGGCTTGAAAATCTTCGGAAAAGAATGTGTGATTAATATGAAGAAAATTAAAAACGAAAAAATCGATACTAATTCCGCCGGTGTTGTGGAAACGAAGTATTACACCTTTGCAGGACCGGGCATGGAATTTAAATTTGAAAGCGGAGAGGCATTGGGGCCAATTACCCTTGCTTATGAAACATTCGGCACATTGAACAATGATAAATCAAACGCGATTCTTGTGCTGCACGCCCTTTCCGGCGACGCACACGCGGCCGGTGTTCACGAAGGACAGAATGATACAGGCTGGTGGGATAACATGATCGGGCCGGGCAAGGCCTTTGATACGGACCGGTATTTTGTTATCTGCTCCAATGTTATTGGCGGCTGCAAAGGATCCACGGGACCTTCTTCCATAAACCCGGTTACGGGGAAACCCTATGCGTTGGATTTTCCCTTTATTACGGTGGCCGATATGGTTCATGCCCAGCGATATCTCATCGATTACCTGGGCATCGACAAACTGTTGTGTGTTGCCGGTGCTTCCATGGGAGGGATGCAAGTCCTCCAGTGGGTGGCCTCTTACCCGGATCGGGTGAAATCAGCCATTCCCATTGCCACGACGCTGAAACATTCACCCCAGCAGATTGCTTTCAACGAAGTGATCCGGCAGTCCATCATGGCT
>PHBN01000181.1:4738-9217 GCA_002840635.1 Deltaproteobacteria bacterium HGW-Deltaproteobacteria-1 | reverse complement strand
CGGCAAAGGCATGAGCATAACTTTTCTTTTCATCGGGCAAGAAACCTAAAATATTCGCACCTAAAACATACGGATGGACAATCATGATCGGCTTTGCTTCCGTGCGCACTTTAATCTTCTTATTGCGGGAAAATACCTGATAGAGAGTAAAGCGGTCCGTTTCTGCTATTTTTGCATAACCGCCATCATCAAAATGGAAACCGAATTCTTTCTTGATATCTTTAATAGCCTGAGGAAACGCTTGGACTAAATTATTCAATGTTTGAGCATTACTTTTAGAGACATCTTTAATATTTTCTCCATCAATATTAAAAAGAAAATGAATGAAAGCTTCCATGAATTTTTCTGTTTGACTTTTATGAAAGTCCTGTAATCCTGAAATAGAAGGCCCTGCACCTTTTTCGGCAATTTGTATGTTGAATTTGTATAATTCGATATAATCATGCATTGTTTCCAGCAGATTTACTTCTCTAATTTTTTCTTTTTCTTTTGTTAGAAAGGAATTAAGAGATGTCCAGAATGGTGTTGAAAATTCATTGAAATAAGAAAGAATACCAAGCCAATAGACCTGCTGTGCATCTAAGGAGTGCAATACTAATTCCAGCAGATCAGCAGGCAATTTAACCATTTTCTGTTGGTAGTTTGCCATAACATCACTGCTTCCATTATTTAATTTTTTTAGATATTCCAAGCTATCATTTTCCATCTAATTATCACTTTATAATTTCTTGCATAATTACCAATTATTAACTTCAATGATTTTATAATATGAAAAGAAAGTATTTGTCAACTGCGGCACCTGCACCACGTTTAGATAGAAAAAGACCCGGAAGGAGAGTTCCCTCCGGGTCTTTTTGCAATTAATGCATAAAGTAATATTCAAGCGGCCAGCTAAAAAACTTTACACTGGCCAGAGACGTTTGCGGAAGTCCTAACGATAGTTACATCTGTCAATGCAACGGCGTTCTCGTTCCTTGGCTTGTCTCTCACAACGGCGCAGGTATCCGGGTCTCGAGTGTTGCCTGCATCCCGTCACAGTAGCCTGGAAATCGTCACGACAACGATCAACACATTGGCCAGGATCACCGGGAGGGCCGGGTTCGCGATAACCGGAATCAGGAAGTGGACGAGGACCGGGATATTCCCCCCGGGCATATATTGGTAGTCCCCTGCTTCAGAATCCGGTGCGCCTTCCGGTACGATACATATCCAATCACTTGCATAGCCCGGTGCATTGTAAAATCGCACCCTGATATCTTCGCCCTGATAGATGCGTTTATCCGTTTCTAGCCGCGGTTCGCCATTAACAGCCAGTGCCGTCTGGCAGCAAAAAGCTAGAATGATCAAAATGATCATTGTAAGGATTAACCCCATTTTTGGACTGGTTTTCGTCATCATTATGCTCCCTCCTTTTTTGAGACGTTTGATAAGAACTGATTATGCATTGTTCATCTACTTATTTTTACGGACTACTCACACGCTTCCTTTGAAGAAGCGGATCACTTTTCACAAATAGAAATATTTGAACCCATTTATCACGGAAAGATCAGCTGTTGTTTACATTATAATACCGCTTCCGAAATTTTCATAACATTTTTTTGACAGAATATGGATGGAATCAGGGCTGGCCTTTCACCGGAATACGCAATATGGGCGCTATATCTTCTGTGATCATTGGTCTATAGAAGTAGTAGCCCTGAATTTCGCAGCATAAATTCTCTTTAAGGAAGGCAAGCTGCTCTTCGGTTTCTACTCCTTCAGCCACTACATTGAGACCGAGAGTTCTCCCAAGCTGTAAAATGATTTTAATAATGCCTTCATCCTTGATGTTTTTTGTGATTCCCCGGATAAATTGCATGTCGATTTTAATGCGGTCAACCGGCAGGTCCTTTAAGCGGCCAAGCGAGGAATAATCGGTTCCAAAATCGCTGTCATCAGTACCCACTCGCCGATGGAATGAATAAGACTTGTTTTTTCTGCAATGGGAATAAACTTCATTGGCGGTATGATTCCCCTGCGGGGATGCCGCCAGCGGATCAGGGCTTCCATTCCAATAATTTCGAGGGTCTCGGGATTAACCTGGGGCTGATACTGCAAAAAAAGTTCGTTTCTTTCAACAGCTCTGTACAGGCTGTTGGTCAGCTCCATGTTGTCCAGGACTTCCTGTTTCATTTCAACGGAACAAAATGAGAATCTGTTTTTGCCCTTATTTTTGGCCGCATACATGGCCATGTCCGCATGTTTAATGAGTTCATCCGTATCTTCACCGTCAAACGGGAAAACGGCAATCCCAGCGCTCGCGGTCACAAAGAACTCCTGATTTTTTATGATGATGGGCTGATCGAAAACGCTCATCATCTTTTGGGCCACTTTCTGGATGTTGTTTACATCAGAGATTTGCGGCAGCATAACAAGAAATTCGTCCCCGCCGAAACGTGATACGGTATCATATTTCCGCACAAGTGCAGACAGTCTTTCTGCTATCTGCAAGAGCATCGCATCTCCCCCGTCATGTCCCATCGTATCATTGACGGACTTGAAGGAGTCAAGGTCGATAAACATTACGCTAATGAGCTTTTCGGTACGCATGGACAGACTGATGGCCTGTTTAAGCCGGTCAGTCAGAAGTGTGCGGTTCGGCAGACCGGTCAAAGCATCATAGTAGGCCATATAGTTGATTGCTTTTTCGGACTCCACCTGGCGCAAGGCATCTGACAAAAGATTCCCCAATACCTGGATCATTTCCCGATGATCCTGATCCCATTTACGGGGACTCTGTATTGCCTCAAATGAAATGTATCCGATAACATTATCGATGCCGGTCAGTTTCACGATGATTAAAGACTTGATCTGTTCTTTTTTCAGAGATTCCCTGTCCGGTATTGAACCGGGCTGCAGTGTCTCTAGATCATTTATGTGAATATACCCTGTTTTATCAATTTGATCTTTAACGCCAGGCAAGTCCAGAGCTGTTTGATGGTCTTTTGGGTCAAGGGTGGAGGCGATTCCGGCATTACACCACTCATGGGAATGCGCCAGATTATTGTTGTCCCTGGAATACATGAAAAGACCGGCCCGGTCCGCCTGAAAATGACTGCCGCACTGACGCAGCATGTCGTTAATGATAATATCGATATTCTCCTGGCGGGCATCAACAAACTGAGCGGAAATGCCGACCAGCAATTTTTGGAGCTTGACCTGTTCTTCATTCTTTGCCAGTCGATCAAAGTAGATGCGATTGATATAGAAAGCAATCCAGATGAAAATACCGAAAATACCTATTCGGAATACATGGCTTGAGAGACCAATCTTTACGGTCTGTTCCGGCACCATTATCCATATCCAGAAAAGCGTTACGAACGTGGCAACACTGACCATGTACAATAGTCTTTTCTGGCGGAATAAAATGGATACCAGCACAAAAATAATGGGCAGCGCCCAGAAGGTTACGTGGGATTGACTGGCCTCGCTCAGGATCTGACCTTCCTGCGGGACGGTGTTTTTTGTTTCCGGGGCCATTAAGCCGTATTTGATGATGCAATAATACATTGTCGTTATCGGAATCAGGGTAATCAAGGGGGCCAGTTGGGGAAACTTGAACGGAAAGTAATAATTGATGACGAATTCGGTCAGGGTTCCAATGACTATAGCCAACACGTAAGACGCTACGATCATATACGCCTGCTTCTTGATCACGCGTTCTTTTGATGACCAGCCCCAGTGAAAAAACAGGCCGATAACCATGAGGGAAAACACAATGTAATAGACATTGAACATCAAGTCCCACGCGGAAGTAGGCCGGACATTCACCCAGCCGGCATATGTGTATTCCAAAACATATCTTTTTACCGCCAGGTCACTGTAAAGACTGAAAACAAAGACATTCACGGCGGCAGGAAGGTAGATAAGCGCGTATACCCATTTTTTCCTGAATACGTTTTGCTTTCCGGTAAGACAAAGAGTGTAATGAAGAAGAATGCTGTATAAGGTGCCCCATCCTAGCGCGGCAATTCTTCTCCAGGTTAAGCTCATTTCATAAGAAATTGCCGAGTTGGCGATGGAAAAGGAAAATGCCCATATGCACAGGGTTAAACAGATACAAAAAAAGAGCCGGTGGATGATCGAACCGGGGTTGAGCCTTATCACATAAAAGCCCAGCAAATAGTATATTACGACGGCGACGAAAAACAGCAGCGAAATTAAGCCCGGTAAAGACATTCTTTATAGGATTCCTGTAGTAATTAGTTTCGATGTGAAAAATACTGCTGTGCAAACAAACGCCGTTATCCGCAGTTGCTGTTTGATACGTTCTTGATAAGAATTCACTTCTTTGAGGTGGAGTATAAAAAATGGGGGTTTGCATGTCAAGGGAATCTTGTCATCATCCAGGTCCCCCCCTTTCATACAATACATCCTCCATGCATTGTTTAATCAAAACCCTCTTTCTTCCGGTATTGTTGACAGATACGTTGCCTGATG
>PHBN01000181.1:0-4707 GCA_002840635.1 Deltaproteobacteria bacterium HGW-Deltaproteobacteria-1 | reverse complement strand
CCGATCATCGAAAAGAACAGGTATACAGTTACATGCAGCGGTCTCCTCTGGGAGATCGATGAATTCTGTGGAGAGAACAAAGGTCTTATTCTGGCGGAAGTAGAACTCGAAAGCCCCGACCAGGTGTTTGAGCGCCCGGATTGGCTGGGACAAGAAGTCACCGATGATCCGCGGTATTTTAATTCCAATCTGTGCATTTGCCCTTATAAGACCTGGTAGCATCTATCCCTTCTTCAATCATCCTGACAGCCGTCAAGTTTTTTCACGGAGGCGATTTGCAGGTTGACAGCCGGGTCATTTTAAAGCTAAAAGAATATATATTTATCACTAAAGAAGTGACGGGAATCCTGGCACCCTCTTCTATATATCGTGTGGTCAAAGGAACCGTCCAATGTGCATTTGATTCCAGGGCATTTGCACCAATTTTTTTAATAAAGGAGTATACCTTGAAAAAGTTATCGATTGCTTTAGCCATAATTGTTTTATTGTTTCCGGGATGTGCATCGTCACAAAAGCTGTCCAGCGAAGAGCAGTTCAAAAAAAGCTTCCCCAAAAACACTTATGAAACATTTTCAGAAACGCCCCTGAAAGGTATTTATGAGGTCTACAACGGGAAACAGGTTTATTATTATCTTTCCCAGGATGATGCACTTTTGCTGGGGAGCATTGTTACAAAAGACGGGAAAAATCTGACGCAGGAAAGCAACACAAAAAAAATGGCCGCCAAAATGGCCGCACTGCCCCTGGATAAAGCTCTGAAAATCGGAAACGGGAAAACGTCGGTTGTGGAATTCATTGATCCGAATTGCCATTATTGCAGATTGTCCTTCGACTTTTTCAATAAACGAAAAAAAGAAGTTACGCTTTATGTTTTTTTCTTTCCTTTGTCCGAGGATTCGGAAAAGAAAATCCGCCATATTTTATGTTCAAAAAACATGGAACAGACCTTTAACGACGTTTTGGGTGGCAAACTGGATGGAAACGCCCGGCTCAATTTATGCGGCGACAAAAACGCTGAAGACATGCTGAAAGCGCACCTCAATGCCGCATCAAAAATAGGCGTCCGGGGAACGCCGCTGCTGTATATCAAAGGTCAGGTCATACCCGGCTTTGATCAGCCGGTTATTGAAAAACTGTTAACCGAATAAAGCTGGATAAAGGACAGGAAATCGTCGGTGGTGTAATTTTTCAGAGCTTGCGCTCCGAATCAAATATTTTCTGTAATTCAATGAAATTTAACGGACCTTTGCCCCCGTTTTGGGTTCCCGGTCAAAACCGATCAGCGTCAGTCCCTGAACAGAATCCGTCGCCAGCAGCATGCCGTGCGATTCGACACCCATCAGTTTGGCCGGCTTTAAATTAGCCACAACAATAATGGATTTGCCCACAAGTTCTTCCGGTTGATAATCCTTCCCGATTCCCGCAACAATCGTCCGCTCTTCTCCGATATCTATGCGCAGCTTAACCAGTTTGTTGGATTTGGGAACGGCTTCTGCTGCCAAAATTTTCGCCACACGAAGATCCACTTTGGTGAATTCATCATATTCAATTTCCGGCTTCAGGTCGATGGCCGGTTTTTTTGATGGAGGGGGCGCTTCTTTTTCAGTGCTCACGCGCGGAAAGAGCGACTCGCCGCGAACTAAAGTGCTGCCAACAGGCAGGGCGTCGTTTTTACGAATCACGTCCAGATTGAGCTTTTGCGTCAGATCCAGACCGATTTGACGCAGGATTTTTTCTGACGCCTGCGGCATGAATGGGGATATTAAAATGGCGATGGCGCGCAGTGCTTCCAACAGACGGTACATGATCGCTACGAGCTTTTCCTGATTGGCCGGATCCTTGGCCAGCGACCAGGGTTCGTTTTCTACAATGTATTTATTGGCGGCACTGATCAGTTCCCAGATGGCCATCAAGGCTTTATGCAGAGACATATCAGCAAAAGATGCCTCCACGTCCGCCACCACTTTAAGCGCTGCCACCTGCAGGCTTTTTTCCAGATCAGGCGCGGGCGGCACGGGAATTTTCCCGTCGCAATATTTAATGGCCATGGTCACTGCCCGGCTGACCAGATTGCCGAGATCGTTGGCCAGATCGGAATTGAGACGCGCGACAAAGGCTTCCTCGGAAAAATTGGAATCCAGTCCGAAGACCATATCCCTCAACAGAAAGTAGCGGAAAGCATCCAAGCCGTACTTATCCTTCAAGTCCAGCGGCCGAACAACATTGCCGAGGCTTTTAGACATCTTGCTTTGATCCGAATTCCAGTAACCGTGGACATTCAGGTGCTGATAAGGCTCAATGCCGGCGGCTTTCAGCATGGTCGGCCAGTAAATGCCGTGCGGTTTTAAAATATCCTTGGCGATCAGATGCTGGGCCTCAGGCCAGAATTTTTTGAAATTCTCACCGTTGGGATAGCCAACTGCCGTCACATAGTTAATCAGTGCGTCAAACCAGACATACGTGACGTATTGATCATCAAAGGGCAGTGTAATGCCCCACGTAAGGCGCGTCTTGGGACGGGAAATGCAGAGGTCTTCCAGCGGGTCGCGCAGGAAGGCCAAGACTTCGTTGCGATACCTTTCCGGACGGATGAAATCCGGATTTTCCTGGATGTGACGGATCAGCCAGTCCTGATATTTGCTCATGCGGAAAAAGTAATTGCTCTCTTTGCGGTGCTCCGGCGCCGTTTGATGGTCGGGACACTTGCCGTCTGCGAGTTCCTTTTCCATGTAGAAGCGTTCGCAGCCGACGCAGTAAAAGCCTTCATAAGAGCCAAAATAAATATCGCCCGCATCGTAGACTTTCTGTAAAATGGAGCGAACCTTATCCATGTGATTTTCGTCGGTTGTACGGATAAAATAGTCGTTGGTAATGGACAGTTCAGGCCACAGATTACGGAACTGCAAGCTGATCCCGTCTGCATACTGCTTGGGGCTTATCCCTGCCTTTTGTGCGGCCTCGGCAATTTTGTCGCCGTGTTCATCCGTTCCGGTAACAAAAAATGTCTCGCGCCCCGTCATGCGGGCGTACCGGGCCAGAACATCGGCGACAATGGTTGTGTAGGCGTGACCGATGTGCGGTGATGCGTTGACGTAATAAATCGGTGTTGTGATATAAAAGGGTTTGGACATAATGGTCCCCGGCTCCTCATGAATCCGTTTTTTTCTGGTTCGTTTCCCGTGCATCCGTAATTTTATGCTTTGCCTGCGGCGGCTGCTCAACTGCATCCTGCGTGGTTGCAGTTTTCGCTCCCCGGGGACATTTTTTTGTTCCGGCGTATCCTTCATGTTCAAAAGAAAGACAGCACATCAGCCTTCCGCATAAACCGGAGATTTTTTCCGGATTGAGCGACATGCTCTGCTCTTTGGCCATCTTTACGGTAACCCTGTCAAGGTCTTTCACCAGTTCACGGAAATCCACCCGGGAATCCGCGGTAAAGTAAAAGATCATTTTGCTTCTGTCGAAAAGGCACTCTACCGTAATCAATTTCATGTTGAGGCTTTTTTCGGCAATCTTTCCCATGCAATATTTCCGGGCTTCTTCCTCGAGCAATTCAAGCTCTTCTCTGACCCGCAAATCATCCGCGGTAACCTTGCGGACAACACTTTTCAGATTGGGAGGCATCCCTGAAGGCTCGCATCGATGAACATCGGTTACGACAGTTCCCAGGGCAATGCCGTTATCCGTATTGACCAGTACCTGATCGCCCTTGTGCAGAATCAGATCAACCGCGTTAAAATTGTAGATTCTGCCCTCTTTTTTAAATTTTATACCGATGATGTTGGTCAACACTTTGAAATCCTGATTATTTATTTTTACAGGTGAAGCTTAAATGCCATTGCCTCTAATGTCAACGATTTGTTCACATTCATCTCAAGCATTTCCCCTGATTTCTCAATAATGGATATATTGTCCAGAATCTGTTCGCCCCGCAGGCGGTTGGCAAGAGAAGATACAACCGAAAGTTCATCGGCGTTAATGATCATTGCGGCGCTGGCGGTTTCCTTATAAACCAGTGCATCCCGGAAATACGAACTGAGAATCTTGAGTCCGTGTCTGACTTCTTTTTTATCCTGCCCGAGAAAAGACACCAGGGAAAGCGGGACCATCGGATCACCAGCACCTGTTGCGGACAGAAGTCGGCCCAGTTCGGTTCGAAACACCATCACGTCTTCGGTGTTTGACTCGAGCGCCCGACCGATCGAACCGGCGGAAAGTAGAGAAAGCACTGCGGACCTGGAGGGATCAATCTGCATCTTTTCGGTCAAAAAACGCGCAACCGTTTCAGCAGCAAGCGGACTGACGCGAACATGCTGGCATCGTGAAAGGATGGTTTGAGGGAGCCAGTAAGGACGTGCGGTCACCAGGATGATAATATTAGCATCCGTTGGTTCCTCAAGTGTTTTTAAAAGAGCGTTTGCCGCCTGTTCATTCATTTTATCCGCATCGTCAATAATAACCAGGCGCCGCCGGCCTTCCAGAGGTTTGAACGTCATCATCTGCTGGATACTGCGGATGGTATCAATACGGATAAACTGCTCCCGCGTTTCCAGTACGTGAACATCCGGATGGTTTCCGGAGATCATTTTTCGGCACGATGGACAGTCCCCGCAGGAATCGTTGAGCCGGGCCACATTTTCACAGTTGAGCGCCCGTGCGAATTCCAGCGCCAGTTTTTTCTTGCCGATGGCATTTTGACCGCTGAAA
>PHBN01000180.1:6971-13367 GCA_002840635.1 Deltaproteobacteria bacterium HGW-Deltaproteobacteria-1 | reverse complement strand
GCATCGCCCGGATCGTAGCCGTGCTTCACCATGGCCGCGACGATTGCCTCGTCGCCGTAAAGAGCGGGGGAATTGCTTCCCGCCGCCAGCATTGACACGATCGACGCGAGGTACTGCGCCGGAGAGCCGCGGTGCACCCGGGCATGGTAATTGGGCTGCCGCATCCTGAGCTCATCCATTATTTCCAGGAAGATATACGAGAGCTCGTTGGTGGAATCATTTCCTTCGCCGTCGGTCCCGCCCACGGTCACCACCTGGCCGTTGAACATCCCCCCGTGGAAATTGGTGAGATGGCGGGAAAAGACAGGGATTATCTCAGACATCTTTATGGAAAAGCAGGAAAGTATCTCCTTTGCCGATTCGCGGTCCAGTTTTCCCGACTGCAGGTCCCTGCTGTAATAGGGATACAGGTATTGGTCCATGCGACCGGGGCACACCGAGTTGTCAAGGCTCTCGAGATTCAGGGCGATCTGCGCGAAAAATAGCGACTGGACGGCCTCGCGGAACGTCCGGGCCCCGAACCGGGGAACCCGGCGGCAAACGAGGGCAATGTCCATCAGCTCCCGCCGGCGTGCGTCGTCTGCCTCGGCCGCGGCCATCTCCTCGGCGAGGGCCGCGTACCGCTCGCCGAAGCGCGCCAAGCCCTCGCATATGATCTTTACGCCCTCGTAAAAATTCCACTCCTCCGACCCCGATTTCGTTCCTGCCTGGAGCCCGGATACCTTGTGCCTGTATCCATCCGTACCGATGGCGAGGAGCGTTTCATAGTCGGGGGCAAAGTGGGATATCCCCCCTGATTCATTGATCAGGTACCATCGGGCCTTGAGCTGGTCGATGATGAACCTCGCCTTGGCGAACGGCGAGCGGAAGGCCCTGAAGCCCAGGAAGCGGAAGAGCCAGAAGGGGATGGTCCCGATGAGCTCTCGTCTTTCTTTCGGCGATATCCCGAGGGGGTTCGTTTCTCTCCTGGTAAAGGTGAAGAGGTCGAGGAGCACCGGGATGCCGTGGAGCTCGGGGAAAATGGAGCCGCCGACACGCTTCGAGGTGTAATTGCCCACGATGAGCTCGCGGGGGTATATCTTGACGTTCTTCGCTGCAAGTACGCCGGAAAGCGCCTCGGCAATGGCTACAGGCGCCGGTCTTTTCCTGTTGGCCCGTTGGCGGTAATACTCCGTCCAGAGAAGGGCGCGTTCCGTGCAAATGCCGGGCCGGTAATCCGTCACGGCCTTTTTCAGCTCCGCGATTCTTTCGGTTACCCCTTTGTCGTTTTGTTCATGCCGGGTATGACCGGTATCCGCGGCTGGAGACAGCCATAAAATGCGGCGAGGGCGGAGAAGTTATCGAGGATGCGCGAATTGTCCCGGCCGGTGAGCTCCCGGTGCTTTTCACTGTCCATGTGTTTCAGGTCGTAATAGATGAAATCAGCGGACCGTGCCAGCATATCCATGAGGGACGCGTCGAAAAAGCCGCAGGTTTCAACCGTAACGGTGATGCCCCGCTCGTGGAGAAGCTTGCAGGTCGTCTCAAGAAAAGCCGGATACATGAGAGGCTCGCCGCCGGAGAAGGTGACGCCGCCACCGGACTCCCGGAAGAAATCTATATCCATGGCAAGCTCGGTGGCAAGATCATCGGGCCGCCATTCCTCGCCGATAAGGGTGAGGGCGCCTTCGGGGCACGCTTTCGCGCAATCGCCGCAGGCGGTGCACCGGGAATAATCGACGCGCCGGTCATTGCCCCGGATGATGGCCCCGTATTGGCATGCCGCCAGGCACGTGCCGCACCCGATGCAGCGTTCGTGCCTGAAGGAGATTTCGGGCCTGGCTGAAAGGGTTTCCGGGTTCTGGCACCAGAGGCACCGGAGGGGACAGCCTTTGAGGAATACGGTTGTTCGGATGCCCGGTCCGTCATGGAGGGAAAACCGCTGGATATTGCTGATAATGGCCTTTTCAAGGCCTTCTGATGAATGTTTTGTGCTCATAAGTGCACGCAATTAAATAATACCGGATAGAACGGTTTAATAATAAATTGATTAAATGTCAATAAGATCATGAGGACGCGAATTGCCTCAAGTAAAATATTACAGAGGGTTTGGATTAGGGATTGGTCTTCCGATAGCTGCCGGGCGTAGTGCCGGTCCAGGCTTTGAAGGCATGATAGAAGTTCGCCACATTCTGATAGCCGAGTTCGGTTGCAATTTTTTCTATCGGCAGACTCGTTGAAGCAAGGAGATCCAGAGCCTTTTTTTTCCGGATCTCATTGGAAAGATTTTTGAACGATATGCCTTCGGCGGACAGGTGCCGCCTCAGCGTCCGGGTCGACATGTTCAGCCTCCGGGCCAGTTTATCGAAACAAAGGGATTCGGCCTGCGGAATCATCAATTCCTGTTGGATCTTGTCCAAAGTGGACTTTTTCTCATGAAGGAGTGCATAAGTCCGTTTGCACTCTTTTTCATAGATTTCCCTGGTCAGGGCATTGGCCAGGGGCAAACGGGCAGTCAAATATTTTTTGTCGAAGATAACCTGAAACTTGTCCGTGTTGAATGTGATCGGGCAATTGAACATATCCTGATATGCCTTAGCATATTCAGGCCGTGCATACGTCAGCGTTATCCCTCTCAGAATAAAAGGGGCGCCCAATGCAGTACAGCTTAAGATATAATTTGACGCCAAATCGCGCTCGCACAGAAAGCGCCTCAGATCTCCAAACACGATCAACTCTTTGCAGCTTAAGATGGCGAGATCGTCTTTGACGATCAGTTCATATTGGCAATATGTCTGCGTGAGATCAATGTACTTGAACATGATACGGAATGCATCAAGGGCTGTTTCGCAAAACATGGCCGGTATGGCAACCCGGCTCATGGCACTGGCATTGTGCAACCTGCCTATTTCCAGTCCAAGCTTCGGGTCGGGGATCAACAGGATTGCTCTCCTGAAGATCTTCAGTTCTTCTTCTGGGGTGATGAACAACTCAGGATCAGCCAGGTCACTGGTGCTAAGCGTGCTGCCATACAACAGAATCTCGGCAGGTATGTTGAACTTTCTTGCATAATCGACCAGTATTCTTACACTGTAGATGGAACGCTTAAGGTTCAGGCGATCCGTTGACTTCAGATGAATCCTGCCGAGATCTTCAGGCTGTTTCATAAGCAATCATCCTTGCGGTGTTCCCCGCCTGCACAATCTTATTTCTCTTTGTATTCAAGCTGCGCCTGCGTTGGCGTTGTCGTCGGCTACCTCATTTAAAAACCAGGTCACTTTCTAATACCAACTTCTCCGCGGCAAAGCAACCTATTGCGATGTTATAGCATTATACAATTTATTTATTTCACAGGTAATGTGATTTGGGGTCATATGTATTGTGAATAGCGGCCACTGATCAAAAAGTTCCAATCATAAGATAACGTTCCGTTATGATCACTTCAATCCGGGAGATCACTGTTAGACCTGAATTTGGTTAGTTATCAAAAAAATATTACTCTCCCGGAATTTGAAAAATTCCATGCGGCATATTTATTTGTGACCGCAACTAACAACTGAAATGGCCTCCCGGCAGCATTGTTTGAAGCAGACCTACCTGTTATCAACAGCACACAAAAGAAAATATGGCCACATGACTTTTGTGGACAAGGATGGATGGCTTATCTTTCTAAGCTGGAAAGGAGCGATATCGTATGGCGACAAACAGTAAGTGGAGTTGAGTTACCTCAGTGATCCTCCCGTGCAGGGAAGCCCGTTTAACATTATTCTAGATGAGGACAAGTGTATCGGCTGCGGCATGTGCGTCAAACAATGCCCTGCCCAGACCATCGGAATGGTGGATCGCGAACCATCGATCAGGCAGGAACCGGCCTGCCAGCATCAATGTCCGGCCGGGATCGATGTCCGCCGTTACCTTCATCTTCTCACCCATGGCGGATCTTTTGAAGATGCGTGGAGAGTCATCACGGAAGCCAATCCTCTACCGGCCACAACCGGCAGGGTTTGTCCGCACCCGTGCGAATCAGGCTGCAACAGGAGCGCCGTCGACGAGCCACTGGGCATCAACAATGTGGAACGCTTTATCGGCGACTACGCCATAGAAAAGAAGCTCCGTTTTCAAAGAAATAATCCTTTGTCCGACAACAAAGTGGCCGTTATCGGTTCGGGGCCATCGGGGCTGTCCTGCTCCTATCACCTGTCACTCGCGGGATATGCCGTGACCGTATTTGAGTCCCAGCCCCAGCCCGGCGGGATGCTGCGCTATGCCATCCCCTCCTATCGCCTGCCCAGGCCCGTCCTGGATGAAGAAATCCAAAGAATCGCCGACCTGGGTGTCGAAATTCACTGCGACACGGCGGTAGGCACTTCCGTAACGCTTGAAGACCTCAAGAAGAATTTTAAGGCGGTCTATGTGGCAATCGGCTGCCAGGATACAAGAAAGATCGGGATCGAGGGTGAAAACGAAGACCTTGTCCATTCCGGACTGGGTTTTCTGAAGAAAGTCGCGCAGGGGTGTAAAGATGCTCCGGGAAAGCAGGTCTTTGTCATTGGCGGCGGCAACACGGCCATCGACACAGCCCGCTCTTTGAGGCGGTTCGGGGCCAATGTTACCATCCTTTACCGGCGAACGCTTCAGGACATGCCGGCCCATGAAACGGAGATCGCCGAGGCGCGGGAAGAAGGCATTGCCATTCAAATGCTTTGTTCACCCGTCGGAATAAAAAGAAACAAAAATTCCCTCAGCGTAACCTGCATAAAAATGAAACCGGGTGACAAAGATGCCTCGGGAAGGGCGCGACCAGTTCCCATCGCCGGCAGTGAATTCACCGTGGAAGCGGACGCGGTGATATCGGCGATAGGCCAGATTATCGCAGCGGAGGGATTTGAAGGTCTGGTCAACGGAAGGGGAATCATCGAGGCCGATGGAAACAGTGCTACCGGCATGAAGGGTTTTTTTGCCGGCGGGGATGCCGTATTGGGACCGGCAACGGTGACGGCGGCAATCGGCGCCGGACGCAGGGCTGCTGCTGCCATTGGCGCCTATATCCAAGGAGGACAGTTCAAGGATAACGGGAAACTCGAAATCTCATACAAAGGAATGCCCCTTAACGATTATGATAAAATTCCCCGCAACCGAGGTTCTCTGCTGCCTGTTGCCGAACGTCTCAGAAATATCGAGACGGAGGTTCATCTCCCGATTGAAGCCGATCAGGTCCTGGCGGAAGCCAGGCGGTGCATCCGCTGCGGCAGTTTAAAATCGTCATTTGTCGGCATGCCTTATTTCGGGAAAATCTGTTTGGCCTGCCGCAATTGCGAAGTGGTCTGTCCAAATCAGGCCCTTCGTTTTCCCCATTTCTATACCGTTGAAAAAGGCCGCTGGCACTATGAATTCGATTATCCCAAAAAGGCGGGAGGCGGGTATCCCAATCCCCTCCGGGCTGCCGAGGCCCCCGAATTCAACGCTATCGCTTCCCAACTGACAGAAACGGAAAAGGTCATCTATCAGCGGAGATCAACACGGATCTATAAACCGGACCAGGTTCCCGATGACATGATCCACCGGATTCTGGAGGCGGGAAGATTTGCCCCGTCGGCAGGAAACTGCCAGGGATGGAAATTCACCGTGCTTCAGGACCGGGCCTTGATGGATGAGATCGGTGAAGGAACAAGGAAATTCCTGCACACCTTTTCGAAGCTCTACCAGGGCAAAAGCCTGCCACGCACTTTATTGAAAAACACATTGGCTATTCTGAAACCCGATGGCATCGATCAGCGTCCCATGGTGGCCATTCAGGCTCTGATGACTCCTAAATTCGGGAAAGAACCGCTAAGCGTCTTTTTCAATGCGCCCACGGCCATTCTCATTCTAGGCCATAAACAATACATATCGGACATGGCCTTTGGAACCGGCGTGTGCGGACAGAATATTGTTCTTGCCGCGCATTCCCTGGGACTGGGAACCTGTTACGTGGGATTCGCCACTTCCGCGTTGAACATGGATCCGAGAATGAAGAAATACAAGGAGCGGCTGGGCATTGTCTGGCCCTATGAAACCGTGGCGGAGATCATCACCGTCGGTTATCCGGCGGTGCAAACGGATCGCGTTGTGGAGAGGGAGTTTCCCAAGGTCGTCTGGGTGAAATGATAGAAATCATCATGGATGCATCCATGATTTTGAAAAACAGGAGAAAGGATAAACTAAGATGGAAGACGTTTACATTATCGGTGTCGGAATGATCCGGTTTGGAAAATATCCGGACAAAACGGTGCAAACCATGGCTCATGAAGCCATTGAACTGGCTTTAAAGGATGCGGGACTGGCGAAGGAGGACATGGAGTCTGTGTTTTTTGCCAATACCTTCTGGGGAATGTTTGATAACCAGCATTCTATTCGCGGCGAGGTAGTCATGCGCAA
>PHBN01000180.1:1178-6890 GCA_002840635.1 Deltaproteobacteria bacterium HGW-Deltaproteobacteria-1 | reverse complement strand
CGTTTCGGGTCAAATCAGCATCAGCTGGCCGTGATCTGCGCGAAAAATCATTTCCATGGATCGCTCAATCCCCTGTCCCAGTATCAGCATACGATGACGGTGGAGGAAGTTCTGGCAGACAAGGCGATAGCCTATCCTTTGACGCGGTCGATGTGCGCCCCCGTCGGCGACGGGGCAGCCGCTGCGATTGTCTGCTCGAAAAAATATCTGAAGAAACTGCTAAACGCCCGGCCGGTGCATATCCGGGCATCGATACTCGGTAGCGGCGCCGACCGTGACATCAATGCGCCCGATATCGGGGAACGCCTGGTGAAACAGGCTTACGATGCGGCGGGTGTCGGTCCTGAAGAGATCGACTTCGCCGAGCTCCATGACGCCACGTCCTGGGGAGAACTTCATCAAACGGAGTCAATGGGATTTTGCCCGATGGGGGAAGGCGGACCATTTGCAGAATCCGGTGCAACAAGGCTGGGCGGAAAGATGCCTATCAATACAAGCGGCGGCCTGGAGTGCAAGGGACACCCCATTGGAGCTTCCGGACTCTCCCAGATTCATGAACTGGTGGTGCAGCTTCGGGGCGATGCCGGAAAACGGCAGGTGGAAGGGGCCAGAATCGGACTGGCGGAAAACGGTGGAGGCAACATCGGCGTAGAAGAGGCAGCCATGGGAATCCACATCCTGGAAAAAGTGAAATAATATGCATCAAAAAACTTTTACTTCGGCTTGATGTAGAAACGGAATTTCTTAAACGTAATTGAAGGAGGCGACTATGCAGGGAGAAATGGTACAGGGATTATTTTCCTATGAGATAGAGGCAAAATATGAAGAGAAGCCGGATTTCAAGGTATTGACCTTTGAAAATGGCGACTGGCCCGATGAAGCGGTCACCTATGCGGACATCTTTCTGAAAGGGTGCAAACTGGCATCCGCGCTCCAGAAGGCCGGCCTTGTCAATGGCGACCGGTTCAGCGTCGTGATGAAGAATCATCCGGAATTCGTTTATTGTATGATGGCCGCTTCGCTGATCGGCGCCGTCATTGTTCCCATCGATCCCCGGTCGAAAGGAAACAAGCTGACCTATCAGATCCGGGACTCCAATTCCAAAGGAATCATTTTCAGCAACGAGTATGTGTCAGAAGTGGAAAAAACCCTGGTGGAACTTCCCCAGGTGAAAGTCATCGGGATATTGTACAAACCCGGCTTCGACAATCCGCGCCGCGATCAGTATCCGGATCTGGCCTCCATCCTGGATGGTCCGAATGTCGATCCTCCCGCGGATCGCAACCGCAACGCCAATTCGCCGTTCGAGATCATTTACACCTCAGGGACCACGGGGGATCCCAAAGGCGTCGTCGTCAAGTCAAACCGTCTTCCCATGTTCAAATTGCTTGCCCAGCTCATTTGGCAATACAACAACGATGATGTTTTGTACACGGGGCTTTCTATGACTCACGGCAACGCCCAGTCCGTGACATTGAGCCCGGCCCTTCTTCTCGGTTTGCCTGCTGTCGTCAGCCGTTCATTTACCAAGAGCCGCCTGTGGGACATTTGCCGTAAGTACGGGGTAACGACCTTTTCCCTCCTGGGCGGCATGATGATGGGTATTTACAGTGAAAAGAAAAAGGATAACGACGGGGATAATCCGGTTCGCAAGGTGCTCAGTGCAGGCACGCCTCTGCCGATCTTGATACGGAGTGCAAGTCGGGTGAAATCGGGGAATTGATCTGCCGAATGGTTGGCGCCAAGAAAGAGGAAGTAGAATACCACGGCAAAAAGGATGCCTCGGAGGCAAAGACGCGCGGCGGCTGGTTGCGCACGGGCGATATGTGCCACCGGGACGCCGACGGCTGGTTGTATTTTGATTTCCGCAAAGGCGGCGGGCTTCGCCGTCACGGTGATTTCATTTTGCCCGAATATGTCGAAAAGGCCCTGGCCGATCTTCCCGAAGTGAATGATGTCTGTGTCTATGGCATTCCCGCCGATACTGGCGCTCCGGGTGAAAGCGACATTGTGGCGGCCATTGTGCCCGCCAATGGAAATGAGGCCATTGATGCAAAGAAGATATATGCTTTGCTGGGAAAGGCTTTGGAGAAAAATTCCATCCCTTCCTATCTTCAGATCGTGTCCGAGATTCCCAAAACCGCCTCGGAGAAGAACCTGGACAGACTTCTGCGGGAGGAATTCCGCCCCAATGCGCCTAATGTCATTTCTCTGGGATAACAGGGAGATAATCGGCGCCCGGCGATTATTGTAATTGTAGTCCGGCGGATCATGAGGACAAAACGGACCCTTTTTAATTAACCAAACAAATTTGAAACATATACAAGGGTTGGAAAAGGAGGATGTATGTTGAAAAGATCGGAGGTAAAATCACTCATATCGCGGTTTCCCCGGTTCGAGGACAATACACTTTCGATGTATTATGGGCCGCGGATGCCCAAGGCCATGATCAAGGAAACCGAAGAGGTGGTCGCGCTGGCGCGCAAGTTCAAAGAAGAAGTGGTACGGCCTCTGTATCTCGATCTCGACCGGAAAACCCATGAAGACCTGGACTACATTCCCGAAGAGGTTGTTAAGAAGGCGAATGAGTTAGGCCTTTATACAATGTGGATACCGAAAATGTTTGGCGGCAAGGGGTACAACATGCCTTCCCTGTCATTTTTCAACGAGGAGGTCGGGTCGGTCTGCCTTGGTTTTGCGAACTTGATTGGCGTGCATTATCTCGGCATGGCGGCCGTCATGATGTTAGGCAATACAAGGATTATGAAAAAGATATTGGGCGATGTTGTTGCCGGCGAGAAGACCGGTAATCCATGCCTCATTTCCTATGCCATCACCGAGCCTACGGCAGGCACCGATGTCGAGGAAGTGGATCTGGAAGCAAGAGGCAGGCTCGTGTGTCATGCCAGGAAGGTCGATGGCGGCTATATCCTCAACGGCAGCAAGGTGTTTATCTCCAACGGGCATCTTTCGACATGGCATACGGTCTATGCCTATGGCGACCTGAAGAGGGGCGCCGATACCAAGGTGGCCCTGATGGTAAGGACGGGCATGAAAGGATTTTCCTTCGGCAGACACGAGAACAAGATGGGACAGAGGGCCTGCCCGGCCAGTGTGCTCATCTTCGAGGACTGTTTTGTTCCGGACGAACTGGTGGTGCTCAATCCTGACTTGCTTAAATCATTTACGAAGCAGTCTCCCCGCGACATTAACATGCGTCACATTGATTATGTTTTTTCTCTTTCTAGGGCGGGGGTCGGCTCATTCGGAATCGGGGCTGCGCGCGGGGCCTTTGAGATTGCCTTGAAGTATGCCAATGAGACCGAGATTGACGGCAAGCCCATGGTCGACTATGAGTGGGTGCAATGCAGACTGGCTGAAATGTATGCCAACGTCAGACTCGGCAGACTTGCCTATATGGAGTCCAACCTGGCCAATCAGCACCGGGGGGCCTATAACCTTCTCCAGATGAAACCTATCTACTATTATTCGAAGTATCTGCCGGAGATGTATTTTAAAATGTTCGTTACACCCCTGCTGAACTCGCGCATGGCAAACTGGCTCATGAGCAAGTGGTACCTCGACTGGCAAAAACCGGAGGACCAGAACTTGACCACGGGTCTGGCTTCCATGGCCAAGTTTTCCTGCACGGATTTCGGAGTCCGAAACTGTCAGATGGCCCTCGAACTTATGGGGCGGGCGGGTCTTCGGCATGACAGCGGCGCAGAAAAGGTGCTGCGGGACGCCAAGCTGTTACAGATCTATGAAGGAACCAACCAGCTCAACCGGATCAACCTGTTTAAATCTCTCATTAGCCCTCAAGCCAGTCCGAGGGCAGCATTCTTTGAAGAATAAGGAAGGAGAAGACTATGCTGACCGCATTGAACAAAGACCTGAAGCCGTTTGAGGAGCTCATCACCTCGTTTTCCAAAGGGGAGCTCAAGCCGCATGTTGAGGAGCACGACCGGTTTCCCTTCGGCACCCTTGACGTCAATCTCATTGAGGATGCCTTCCGTAAGATTTTTGACCTGGGGTTTCTCGGTATCATGCTGCCCGAGAAATTCTCAGGCATCGGCCAGGGGATCAGCGCCATGTGCATGATGCTGGGCCACGTCGCCGAGGTGGACGCATCCTACTCCCTGATCATCCTGACAAGCTCCCTGTCCCAGCAAATCATTCTGAATGCCGGTGCCGAAGAGATCGCGGAAAAGATCTACCCGTCCGCAAACGGCGCGCGGGAATATCTCATCGCCTTCCCGTCATTTACCGATCCCGGTCAGGCAACAATTCTGCCGCAGGCTTCATCCGGCCGCAATAGCTATACGATTACCGGCAAGCTTGATTATCTCGTTCTGGGCAACTTCTCCAATTGGGCTGTCTTGCCGGCTCGGACCGCCGGCAGCAAGGGCTATTCCTTCTTCCTGGTGAATCTTAATGATCAGGGTGTTACGAAGAGTGATCCCATCTTCAGCCTCGGACTCCATGCCTGTCCCATTGTCGACATTGCCCTGGACAACGTCAGCGCCCAGATCATCGGCGAGGAAGGACAAGGACAAAAGTATTTCGAAATGACATCCAGAATAATGCACGTGACTACTGCTGCCATCAATGCGGGGATCATGAGAGGCTCCCTCAAGGAAGCCATTGAGTATACCAAGGAGCGGGAGCAGGGAGGAAAAGCCGTCATCAACTGGTCGGAAGTGAGAATGCTTCTGGCCAACATGGCGATCAAGTCAAAGGCGGCCGAGCTTTGCGTGACCCAGACCTGCAAAGCTATCGATGAAAACCTCAAGGACTGGGGTTGGATCAGCATTGCTTCCACACTGCATGTCCATGACCTTGCCTGCGACGTCGTCACCGATGGTGTTCAGTTGCTGGGCGGCTACGGGTACATGAAGGATTATGGTCAGGAGAAACGCTACCGGGACGCCAGACAGGTCCAGGCCCTTCTCGGCTCAGTTCCGCTCAAGAAGCTGGCGCTCATCAATGAACACGTCGCATGAAGGGATTTATGAAGAACATTCTGATCACCGGTGTTTCAGGATACTTTGGGCAAAAAAGGAAGATAGACTGTGTGATTCACACCGCTTATATCCTGCCGCCCATCCACGACACAACCCTGATGGAAGACATCAATGTGAATGGTACAAAAAATGTTCTGAATGCGGCGGCCATCCATGGCGTCGGGCAGATTCTGGATTGTTCTTCGGGCACCGCTTACGGGTTTCATCCCGATAATCCCAAATACTTGGTCGAGGAAAGCCCGCTGAGGGGCAACGACGATTTCACTTATGCCAAAAACAAGAAGGAGATTGAGGCATGGATAAGGGATTTCGAGAAGGAGCATCCCGGTATCCTCCTGACCACAATCCGCCCCTGTTTTGTGGTGGGGCCGGGGTTCACCAACCCCCTGGCGCGGCACCTCTGCAAAAAGATCTGCATCCTTCCTGGCAAAACGGCACCCTTCCAGTACATCCACGAAGATGATCTGGTGGATATCATGTACCACCTACTGAAGAAGAGAAAGAAAGGGATATACAATCTGGCTGCGGACGGAACCATGACCTTCGACGAAATGATCCGTATCCTCGGCGGATATCCCCTGAAAATGCCCACAAGGCTTTTGTGGCCATTAAACAATTTGATGTGGCGTCTTCGTTTGTCCTCTATGACCGAGTTTCCGAGTCCCTGCCTGAACATGATTCGTTATCC
>PHBN01000180.1:0-1107 GCA_002840635.1 Deltaproteobacteria bacterium HGW-Deltaproteobacteria-1 | reverse complement strand
CACAAGGCTTTTGTGGCCATTAAACAATTTGATGTGGCGTCTTCGTTTGTCCTCTATGACCGAGTTTCCGAGTCCCTGCCTGAACATGATTCGTTATCCTTGGATCGTGAGCAACGCCAAGGTCAAAAAGGAACTGGGATACCGTTTCCGATACACGACTCGAGAGGCCTTTGAGGATTTTGCCCGCTATGTGAAGTCATCGGGCCACCTGCGGGCGTAATCCGCTATGTGAATGATTGGAACAAGGATTCACAAATAAAAGGAGATTAAAGTGGCGCTAATACTGAAGGGGAAAAACGTTCTTGTCACCGGCTCTGCCATGGGCATTGGCAAGGGATTGTCGGAATGTTTTGCGCGGCAGAGGGCAAATATTATTCTGGTGGATCTTCCGGCGCAGAAAAAAAACCTTGAGTACTGGGCTACGGAGCTTCAAAATACGTTTCAAATAAAAACCTGGACCTTTTACGCGGATCTTACAGGATCTAACGGTCCCGAACAGTTACATAAGCAGATTATACAGCAGGTGGGCGAAGTTCATGTATTGGTGAACAACGCTGGAGTCTGCTGGTTCGGGCGGTATTCGGACATGCCTCTGGACAGACTGTCCGGCATGATCCTGCTCAATTGCCTGGCCTATGCCAAAATGACCCGGCTCTTTCTTCCCGCCATGATCAAACGCAATAATGGAGGGGTTCTGAATATTTCTTCTGTTTCGGCATTCCAGCCAGTACCGACCCTCGGGCTTTACGCCGCCACCAAGGCCTTTACGCAAAGCCTGACTGAAGCGGTTAGGGCAGAGCTTCCCGCAGGAAGCAAAGTGACGGTATCGACACTCAACCCGCCCTTTACCAGAACGCACCTTATCGACGATGCCGGTGTTCCATCAGATTATATACCCATTAAAATGTCCTTCATGGGTGTGGAGGAAGTCGTGTCGTCAGGGGTTAAGGCGTTCATACGCGGCAAAGAACGGTATGTCCCCGGTTTGCACAACCAGATTTTATATCTCGGTTTATCCAAGTTTATCCCTCGCAGTTTATCCAATAAACTCTCCAGGTTGCTTACCCGCCAGCTTTCCGATTTTGTTCCCGCAAGGCTTGCGTCTCT
>PHBN01000543.1 GCA_002840635.1 Deltaproteobacteria bacterium HGW-Deltaproteobacteria-1 | reverse complement strand
CAGCGCAACCAATCGCGATCTGGACATTCAGGTGAAAGAAGGAATCTTCCGGGAAGATCTTTTTTACCGGCTTAAGGTGGTGACCATGTCACTCCCGCCACTGAGAGACAGGAAAGAAGACCTGCCCGCACTGATTGATCATTTCATGGATAAATTTGCCAGAGAAAACACAAAAGACATCAAGGGCATAACCGCGGAAGCCCATGATCTGCTTTTGAAGTATGACTATCCGGGCAATGTCCGGGAACTGGTCAATATCATGGAGCGGGCCGTCGTCATCGCCAGGGACGAATATATCACCGTAAACGACATCCCCTTTAAAAGCGATGACCTTGAATATCCATCCAAAAAGAAATCATCAGGATCGCTTAGAGAATCGCTGGAAGAACTGGAAAAACATCTGATCAGTGACGCTATGGACAAGGCGTCTGACAATCAAACCAAAGCCGCGGATATGCTGGGAATGTCGGAGAGGATGCTGCGGTATAAGCTGAAGAAGTACGATCTGAAACACTAAAAGAGCTTCCATATGAACAGGCGGCATCGCCGGATCAGCCGGTGGCGGCATAAAGATCATGCGGATCATTCATCCTTATGCCACCACAATGGTCAAACTGGGCAATGTGCCGGTATTCCAAACGATCCCTCTATACTGGATGCACGGAATGAATCTTTTGACGCATCGTCTGCACATGTAATACCTGTATTTTGTTGACAAGTAAATTAATTGCCTTTATAGTTTTAAAGATTGCATTCAAAATACGAATATAGAATTCAAATCACAAGGGGGAATGTATGTATCAGTTGGTGAAGCCGGATAATATCGTTGAAATCCTAGAAAATTCAGTTAAAAAATATTCACAGAATCCTTTTCTTGGAACAAAAAACAAAGCATTACAACAATATGAATGGATTACGAATAAAAGACGTCCTTTCTTCAATACCCACGTTAGAAAAGGTTATCGTGATGGAAGGGGATGGGCCGGACACCATGGCCGATCTGGAAAAGAAAGGCGCTGCCAAGTTTGTTAAAAGCATCTATCCGGATTCGTCTTCGATCTGTATCCTGATTTATACATCGGGAACAACAGGCGACCCGAAGGGAGTGCTTCTTTCTCAGGCCAATATCACATCCAACGCTCACGCCGCTATGGCTTGCTTCCCTGAAATGAATGAAAACGACAGGGGGCTGTCCATCCTGCCCTGGGCGCATGTTTTCGGACTCGCGGAACTTGTCATTTACTGTCATTTGGGAGGATCCATAGGCTTTGCGGAAAGTGCAACGACTATCGCCGCTGATTTAGGCCTGGTTAAACCGACAATGCTGACGGCCGTTCCCAGAGTCTTTAACAAAGTATATGACGGATTATGGACGAAGATGAATGAAGAAGGCGGACTCGCCAAGACGTTATTTGTCATGGGAGTGGAAAGCGGCAAGAAAAAACGGGAACTGGCGGCACAGGGTCAATCCAGTTTCATGACGAATCTGAAATTTAAG
>PHBN01000179.1 GCA_002840635.1 Deltaproteobacteria bacterium HGW-Deltaproteobacteria-1 | reverse complement strand
GGAATATGCCTGGCTGGCGATGAGTCTCTCTTACAAGGGACAGGGCGGCGAGCTCATGCTCAGGGAAATATTAAGCAGTACCCTCAAACCGGGACGAAAGCTGGCTTTTGCCGGATTTCTTGCCATTATCGGCGTGTCTCTCCTACTGGGTGACGGCGTCATCACTCCCGCAATTACCCTGCTTTCCGCTGTAGAAGGTATGCTCCTGATTCCCGGGTTGGAAAACCTGCAGATCGAATTTCTGATCCTGATTGCGATTGCCATTGCAATCGGTCTTTTTGCCATGCAATCGAAGGGTACAGACAAAGTCGCCGGTATTTTCGGTCCGATCATGCTGATCTGGTTTATTTGTCTGTCAATAACAGGTCTGATTTCCATCGCAACAATGCCCGCGATTTTGAAAGCTGTGAACCCCTATTATGCATTCACGTTTCTTTCCGAAAACGGTCTGCCAGGATTTTTCGTTCTCTCTGAAGTCATTCTGTGCGCGACGGGTGGTGAGGCCATGTACGCAGATATGGGCCATTTGGGCAAAAAACCGATTCTGAACGCCTGGTACTTTGTTTTTACGGCTGTCGTGCTCAACTACATGGGGCAAGGCGTTTTTGCCATCCAACATCCAAATATCAAGTTTCTCCTGTTCGGAATGGTTCAGCATCAGGCGCCATATCTTTATATCCCATTCTTACTGCTTACTGTCATGGCAACCGTCATCGCATCCCAAGCGATTATCAGCGGCACTTTTTCCATCGTTTATCAGGGAATCACCACTCGACTGATGCCGCTTATGAAAGTTCATTACACGTCCAGTCATTATAAATCACAGATACTCATTCCTGCCGTAAACTGGACATTGATGTGTGCGGTCATCCTGATGATCCTTATTTTCCATAAATCTGAAAACCTTGCTGCGGCATACGGTATGGCCGTCACCGGATCCATGACAATCACTGGACTCATGATGGTTATGGTGCTGGGACAACTCAAGACAGGGAGATGGAAACTTCCTTTCGCCGTCATCGTCAGTTGCATCGCTTTTACTTATTTTTTATCGACTCTAAGCAAACTGCCCCATGGAGCCTACTGGTCGCTGATCCTGGCCGCAATTCCACTGACGATCATCCTAATCTGGACAAAGGGACAAAAACGGATGTTCTCTGCTCTGAGGCCTCTGGATTTCGAAACCTTTCTGATCAGTTATGAACAAATCTATGCCAAACAGAGGAATATCGCTGGAACGGCACTTTATTTCTGCCGCGGCTATAATTTAATTTCACCCTACATCGTTCACAGCATTTTCCGCAGCAATATCATCTATGAACGAAACATCCTCATTTCCATTAACCGGACCGATGAACCGTTCGGCCTGAACGTCAATTTCAATCAGGAGCTGGGATCCGGACTCGAGTATTTTGAAGTTGTTGCAGGCTATCGGGAAATGCTTGATATTGAAGGGTTGATCAAAGAATATGGCATTACCGAAAAAGTCATTTTCTATGGTGTGGAGGACATTGTCACGCGCAACCCAATCTGGCGCGTGTTCAGTTTGATCAAAAGGATCGCACCAAACTTCGTTCAGTTCAGCAAATTACCGCCCAGTCGCCTACAGGGTATTGTCACACGCGTTGAAATGTAATTGCTGCATCTGATAATCTTCAATCATGAATGAATATAAGTTCATAAGCGAGCTTATCGCTTAAAATATTATTATTCATTAATTGAGGTTCCAACTAAATTTTAATGATTTCCAATGAACGAATCCCGTTTGAAACATACATTACAGTATTCCAGTAAGTGATTAATTGTCGATAGACGGAGTTTTCTTGGCAGCAAGTGTCAAGACGATCACTAATCATGACTTTGACTTTCTTCCCGAAGTCCATAACATGATCATCATGGAAGTTTTCGAAGATTTCATTTGATAATGATTATCCTGCCATGTTATCGTTAACATATATAAATCATTATTTGGCATATTGTTTAAATTGCTGATTTAAGTGGAACTATGGTTTGATTTTCCGTATTTGCAATAAGTGGAATATATTTCGTGATATGACACAAGGATATAAATAGGGATAATCAGACAGGTGATGTTAACCGACTGCCTCTTTAAAATAATTGTTGGCCAGGATATAGTAAAGTATCAAATAATGTTTAATAGAGAAACACTATGATTCAGAACAAGGTCAAGAAGATATTTTTACATAAATATAAAGACTCATCTTTTGTCATCCAGCAGAAAGCAAATGTTCTGTTATGGATTCAATTTGTTCTTATACCTGTAATAATAATCTATATATTTATCAATATCTTCAGAAATAATCCTCGTGAGTTAATAGGAATAATAGTAATTGATTGTCTCTTTCTTTTTTCCATGGTGTCAGGAGTATTTCTAATAAAAAAAGGGAAATATGATTTAGCTGTCAATCTGAATATTTCAATAGTAACAATCCTTACTATTGGAGGACATTTAGTCAAAAGGTTTGTTCAAATTGAAACAGGTTTCAACAGTTTTTCCGTTTTGATGTTTGCCGTTATTATCTTTACTGCCATGTTCAGCAGGCGGCGCATCCTTTCTATTGTATCGCTTATTTTTCTTGTTTTAACTATATCCTTATACATATTTGCAAAAAAGCACAGTCTTCCTTCGATACATTTTCATCTCATGTCCGGCACCCTGAATACACTGATCGTTATTATCATTGCTTATTGCCTCTCGTATTATAATGGAACCATTACTGACAAGGCTCTTGAAATCACGCAAAATGAGCTGGATAAAAATACAGAGCTCACTCGAACATTAGAGCGGAAAGTTGAAGAAAGGACCATAGAGCTCTCTAATTCGAATGAACGGCTAAAACAAGAAATAGAGGAGCGCAAGCAGGCAGAAGAGGCGCTAATGGACAGTGAAAAAAGATTCCGTGAGCTTAGTATTGTCGATGAGCTCACCACCCTCTACAATTCCCGGCATTTTTACTCTCAGCTTAAAATTGAATTAGAGCGGTCGAACCGCTACAAACAGCCTTTGACCCTCCTTATGCTTGATCTCGACGATTTCAAGGTATTGAACGACACGTACGGGCATATCGAAGGAGACAAGGTCTTAAGGCGACTTGGCCAGGTGATTAAAAATTGCCTGCGTAAAACTGATTCTGCTTATCGTTATGGCGGTGAAGAATTCACAATCCTGCTGCCCATGACGATAAGTGAGAATGGTGTCGTGATAGCGGAAAGAATCCGGACAGAATTCAACAAAGAGACTTTTTCTCCTGAACCTGGTCAAGATATCCATTTGACTGTGAGCCTCGGGATTACTCAGTATAAACCGCAGGAAGACATGAAGGCCTTCGTCAACCGGGTTGACCAGGTTATGTACCGGGCGAAGAAGAACGGGAAAGACAGGGTTTGTTGGGAGGCATAGCTTTAACCACACTTCAAGTGGCAATAGTCACTTTAATTCTAAATCATAAACCCTTGACTGTCATGTAAGAATTATTGAGAGACGGTTTAATTGGACACAATCTAGATAACGTATAATATTTTTCGCACATTTTGAGAAGTAGCCCTCAATCTGGTAAAGGATTTGTTGTTCAAAGACAAAAACAATACCGTCAGGAGGGCT
>PHBN01000178.1 GCA_002840635.1 Deltaproteobacteria bacterium HGW-Deltaproteobacteria-1 | reverse complement strand
ACGAGTTTAATATTTCCATCGCCCAGGTGGGCGATTTGGATGATCATCATTTCGCCGAGATCGGATTTGCGCTTACCGGAAACGAATCCCGCTACATCAGCGGCAAGGTCGATCACCTGCTCCGGTTTATCGGAGATTTGAATGTTGCAGAAGTATTAAACTCGAAAACAGAAATTATGGTGGTTTCAGATTTTCTTGAAACGGCAGACTGGACAGCAGGCAAGTACGATGAACTTTAAACGAGCGGATAGAGTTGGTGAACTGATTATGGCAGAAATGTCCGATATTCTGTTGAAGGTTGTCAAAGATCCACGTCTGCATTCGGTGACGATCACGGCCGTTAAAGTGACAGACGATCTGCGCAATGCCAGGATTTATTACGTTGAAATGGGCAAAGACGAATTAAACGAAGATGTTCAGGCTGGTTTGAGTAAGGCCAAAGGTTTTGTGCGTCGTGAGCTAGGCCATCGCCTGCAGTTGCGTTTCGTACCGGAGATTTTTTTTGTACATGACAAGTCCTTCGGTTACGGAAACCATATTGAAAAGCTGCTTGCCGAGATAGCCAAACAGGAAGAAAATCATGATTAAAGAAATACTGGCAGCCATTTCTACCGGCGGGAAATTTTTAATTACGGCACATGTACGACTGGACGGAGATGCCCTTGGATCGGAACTGGCGCTTTATCTGATGCTGAAGGATTTAGGCAAGGAAGTGGTGATTTGCAATCAGGATCCGACGCCTGATCACTACCGGTTTTTGCCTGCCGCGGCTCATATTGTTCACGAACTGGATCATATTGAACAGTATGATGTCGGTTTTGTTCTCGATTGTTCGGAGCTCGACCGTGTGGGAAAAATATCACGGGAAGTGGCTAAAATTAAAACGTTGATCAATATAGATCACCATGTTTCCAACGGAGGATTCTGCAAGTTGAGGATTCTGGATCCAAAAGCCAGTTCCACGGGAGAACTCCTTTACCGTTTGATGCGCAGAATGCATGCGAAGATGACAAAAGACATCTGCACCAATCTGTATGCGGCCATTTTAACGGATACGGGCGGTTTCCGCTATTCCAGCACGCATCAGAACACGCTCTGGGCGGCGGGCGACCTTGTGGAGGGCGGTGCGGACCCGCAATGGATTTCCGAAAACATTTATGAAAGCGATCCGCCGTCCAAACTTATTCTGCTGTCCCGCGTTCTGCAAACGTTGACGCTGGATATGGAAAACAGAACCGCATCGATGGTTGTTACGAATCAACATTTGCAGGATACCGGCGCCAGGATGGAGCATACCGACGGTTTTATCGATATCCCGCGCACGGTCAAAGGGATCGACATCGCGATGCTCTATACTCAAATGGGTGAAAAGCAATATAAGTTGAGCCTGCGTTCCAAGGGAAAGATCAACGTAGAGATGATTGCCCGAAAATTCGACGGCGGTGGTCATGTCAACGCGGCGGCATGCCGGATTGAAGGTGATATTGAAGAGATCAAATCGCGGGTCATGGATGCTGTTAAAGCATTATAGGCATTTATGAACGGTATTGTGGTGATTGACAAACCGGCGGGCCTGACGTCCCATGATGTCGTGAGCAAGGTTAAAAAGATTCTGGGAGCGCGTAAAGCGGGACATACCGGAACGCTTGACCCGATGGCAACCGGTGTGCTGCCGGTCTGCCTCGATGAGGCCACAAAACTGGCGCAGTTTTTGACGGCGGAAAACAAAACCTATCGGGCGACCATGCTCCTGGGTGTCGAGACGGATACACAGGATACGGATGGGGAGGTTATCAAAACGTCGGACCGGATGGTTTCTGAGAAAGAAATACGTACGGTACTGGGGCGGCTTGTCGGTAAGATTAAACAGGTTCCGCCCGCTTTTTCGGCCCTTAAGCACAAAGGCAGGCCACTGTACCAATATGCAAGGGCTGGAGAGTTTCCGGATGTGGCGGCCAGGGATGTGGAAATTTTTCGTTTGGAGGTGCTGGACATTTCCTATCCTTACGTGACCTTCGAAACGGATTGTTCCAAAGGCACCTATATCCGGACCATTTGCTTTGATGCAGGCAAAGAAATGGGTTGCGGGGCATGTTTATCCGGTTTGCGCAGGCTAAGGAGCGGGTTTTTCACCGAGGCAATGGCGGTGTCCCTGGAAGATGATACGCCGGAGGGTAAAAAGAAAGAACTGCTCGCAAAAATGCTGACGATGGCTGGATCACTGCCGGCGTTTACCCCAATTAGAGTCAGCGAGGCGACAGCGGATAAGCTGAAGACCGGGTTTCAACCGGACGTGGAGATGATGCGGCAGAATGTTCTTCCTTTTCTTGCAGTGGGAGATATGGTAAAGTAAAAAGCGTGTTAACTTTGGAAAAAAGAAAAGAATTAATCGAGGGCTACCGGCTTCACGAGAAAGATACCGGTTCCCCTGAAGTTCAGATTGCCCTTTTGAGTGCGAGAATTGAATATCTTACCGAGCATTTCAAAGCGCATAAGAAAGATCATCACTCTCGTCGGGGTCTACTGAAGCTCGTCGGCCAGAGAAGAAGATTGCTCAATTACATCAAAACAGATGATGTGGAGCGTTATAGAAACATAATCAAACGTCTGGGCCTCAGGAAATAACAGGATCCGTTCAAGGGCGGAAGGCAAAAGGACAACCGATTGGACAAGTATTGATCCGTACCTGCGTCAATCGGCTTTTGCGTTTCGCCCTTGAATTCGGTAGCAAACGCTTTCCCGACGTTTTTTCGGGATTGAGCGAATGGATATCGAAATTGTATTTTCCTTGGAAAGTCGATGCTTTTCCGCGGGCTTACCGTGGGAAATTTCCATTTCCTGTTCCGGGCAACAACCAAAAAGGTGGAGGAAATTTAATGAGTAACATATTCAGTACAGATTTTGCGGGGCGTAATTTTTCACTGAAGACCAATTACGTGGCCGCGCAGGCAGACGGTTCCATGCTGGTTTATTATGGCGATACCGTCGTGCTGGTGACAGCGGTGTCTTTAAAGAGCGTCAGGGAAGGTGTGGATTTTCTGCCCCTGACGGTCGATTATCAGGAAATGACGTTTGCCGCCGGCAAAATTCCCGGCGGATTTTTTAAAAGAGAAGGACGACCCAACGAACGCGAAATTTTAACGTCGCGCATTATTGACCGGGCGATCCGCCCCTTGTTCCCGAAGGGATATTATTCGGAAACGCAGCTTGTGGCTACGGTACTGTCCGTGGACAAGGAAAACGATGCAGATGTTGCTGCTATGATCGGCGCGTCTGCTGCATTGGAAATATCCGATGTCCCGTTTAAGGGCCCGATTGCCGGCGTACGTGTCGGCCGGATCAATGGCGCACTGGTTGCAAATGCATCACCGGAACAAATGCAGGAAAGCGAGCTGAACCTTTTCCTGGTGGGACGTAAAGTCACTCCCGGCAAGGAAGGCCGTCTCTATGATGTGGAACTGGTCATGATGGAAGGCGAGGCCAAAGAGGTCGCGGAAGATGTCATTGTGGATGCGATCAAATTCGGTCTGGAAGCTGTCCGTCCGGTTATTGATCTGCAGGACCAGGTGAGAGCGGCTGTCGGCAAAGCCAAAAGATCCGTTGAAGAAGAATCGTCTGATCAAGAACTCATCGACCGCGTTCGCGGCGAAGCCCTGCCGGGCTTGAAAGAGGGTTACAGTCTGCCGCGCAAACTGGAACGCTACAGCAAACTGGGCGATGTCCGCGCAGCCGTTATCAAAACCATTGGTAACGGCGACGCCGCAATCAGCAAAAAAGTTGCAGCGATTATCGAAAACATCGAATCCCGCATTTTGCGCGATATGATTATCCAGGAGAAGAAAAGAATTGACGGCCGGTCGTCAACGGACATTCGTGCGATCAGTTCCGAAGTCGGTGTTCTTCCGCGCGCTCACGGATCAGCATTGTTCAACCGTGGCGAGACGCAGGCACTGGCTGTGCTCACATTGGGCACGTCCTCCGATGAACAGCGTATGGACTACATCGCCGGCGAAGAAAGGAGATCTTTCCTGCTGCATTATAATTTCCCGCCCTACAGCGTAGGTGAAGCCAAATCGCTGCGCAGCCCCGGCCGGAGAGAAATCGGCCATGGCGCGTTGGCGCGTAAGGCATTGGTCCCTATCCTGCCGTCTCCTGAGACGTTTCCCTATACGATTCGGATTGTTTCCGAGATCCTTTCGTCGAACGGTTCATCGTCCATGGCAACCGTCTGCGGAGGTATTATGTGTTTAATGGACGGTGGCGTGCCGGTCAAGGACATCGTTGCGGGCATTGCCATGGGGCTGCTCAAGGAAGGCGACGAGGTCGTCATTCTGTCCGACATCCTGGGAGACGAAGATCATGCCGGCGATATGGATTTCAAGGTCTGCGGCACGGAAAAAGGTGTCACCGCTATGCAGATGGACATTAAAATTGACGGCTTGACCGAGGACATTCTGCGCAAGGCGCTGGCGCAGGCCAGAGAAGGCCGGATGCACATTATCGGGAAAATCCGTGAAACCATGTCCGCACCGCGTCCGGATATCTCGCTCTATGCGCCGCGCATTACCACTGTCAAGGTGAAGGAAGACCAGGTACGCACGGTCATTGGTTCCGGCGGCAAGAATATCCGCCAGATCATCAGTGAAACCGGTGTGACCATTGACGTGGAAGATGACGGCACCGTAACGATTGCTTCTGCTGATGCTGAGGCTGCCGCACGTGCCGTAGCGATGGTGAAATGGCTGACCGAAGAAGCGGAAGTCGGGAAGATTTACCGTGGCACTGTAAAGAAAATCGTTGATTTTGGCGCATTTGTCGAAATTCTGCCCGGTACGGAAGGCCTGCTGCATATTTCGCAAATCGCCAAAGAAAGAATAGCCAAAGTGACGGATGTATTGCAGGAAGGCGATGAAGTCATGGTCAAGGTGCTGGAGGTCGATAAGTCCGGCAAGATTCGCCTCAGTCGTAAGGAAGCGCTGGGTGTCGAATCAACCTAGTTCATGCTTTTCTTAAAGATCATGCAAATTTAAGCAGGGGCAAATGACCATTTGTCCCTGCCTGTTTGTGCCTTGAATTTCCGGAAGAAATGGAAAAAGTAAAAGCTTATATTCAAAAGATGGCGGGAAACGAAGACATCCCTTTGCCGAAGTACATGACCGAACAGGCGGCGGGAATGGACATTTTTGCAGCCGTAAAGGCCGATGAAACGATCCCACCCGGCGAACGCAGGAAAATCCCGACGGGGATCGCCATTGCGTTGCTTGAAGGCTATGAAGCGCAAATCCGACCGCGAAGCGGTCTGGCGATCCATCAGGGCATCACGCTTCTGAATTCTCCCGGGACCATTGACGCCGATTATCGCGGTGAGATCGCCCTGATCGTCATTAATCACGGCAATACACCTTTTATTGTGCAAAGGGGCATGCGTCTGGCGCAAATGGTTATTTCGAAAGTCTGCCGCGCACAATGGGTTGAATCATCCAATCTGGACGAAACGGCAAGAGGCAGCGGCGGTTTCGGACATACCTGATCAAGAATCACAATTAACGTTTTATGATTGCCGGCCGGGTAAATTCCTGCATTTGCGGGCTTGTCTTGGTTATGCGCTGTTTACTCCTGCGAGGCCTCCTCCTTGCCACCGCGGTATCCTTTGAATGCAACTTGGTATTAGTTGCCAGGATTCCATTCTTTTCGCGTTTTGCATTTACTCTGAAACAGTGATATAAAAAAAGAAACTATATAATACGATAAGGGTTTATGAAAAAATACAAGGTTAAAAAAACGATTCAGGAAATCAACGAAAAGATAAAAAAAGGGCGAGCTGTTGTTGTTACAGCTGAAGAAATGATTGATGTTGTGGAGAGGCATGGTGATGTCGAAGCAGCGCGCCGAATCGACGTCGTGACAACAGGTACCTTCGGTGCCATGTGTTCTTCAGGCGCTTTTCTGAATTTCGGGCATACCTCTCCGAAGATCAGGGCT
>PHBN01000177.1 GCA_002840635.1 Deltaproteobacteria bacterium HGW-Deltaproteobacteria-1 | reverse complement strand
ATTCACCAAAGAATATAACTATCAGGCGGCGGCTCAGGACGATAAAAACACAAGCCGCATCATTGCGCTGAGAGAAGTCAAACAGATTTTACTCGATGAACTGGGGGAATACCTCTTAAATGAAACAGTGGTGAAAAACGCACAGATCCCCAAAGAACGGCTTGCAGCCCTCACGGCAGGTGTTGTGCAGGCAGAACTGGTCGAAGAAAAATGGGACGAAAAGACCTATTCGCTGCAGGCGAAAATTACGGTTGATTCGGATCGTCTGACCAGCTTCATCGATGCACTTGGCAAAGACGTTCAAAAAACAACGGAACTGGAGAACGTCAAAAAACTGAACGACGACCTTTTAAAAGAAAACAAAAAACTGAGGGAAGAACTCGCCGCGGCAGAAGGGAAAAAGCAGCCGAAAACCCTTGCGGCCTATCATAAAAACATCAAGGAACTCGATTCTGTCGAATGGTTTGAAAAAGGATTTGCAGCCGCCGCTTCCGGTAATTTTCCCGATGCCGTTACCGCATACACAAAATCCGTTGAGAACAATCCTCAGTTTGCCGCGGCCTACCGCAACAGGGGAATCGCCTATACAAATCTCGGCAAGTACAATCAGGCCATTGGGGATTACAACAAGGCCATAAAGATCAATCCCAAACAGGCCGCAGCGTATAACAACCGGGGAACCGCTTACGGAAATCTGGGCAAATTCAGTCAGGCAATTCCCGACTTTAACAAGGCCATTCAGCTATACCCGCAGGACGCGGAGGCCTATTATAACCGGGGACTTTCCTATGACCAGCTTGGAAACTATAATCAGGCGATCAACAATTACAATAAGTCCATCGAGATCAAACCGAACAATTCCAATGCCTACCACAATCTCGGAGTGGCTTATTACAAACTCGGCAATTATAATCAGGCCATCATAAGTTTTAATGAAGCGATCAAGATCAACCCTCAGGATGCGGAGACACATTACAACAAGGGGCTCTCCTATCTCAGCCTCGAAAACTATAATCAGGCGATCCTGGATTTTAATGAAGCGATAAAGATCAATCCTCAACTTGCAGACGCCTATTTTAAGAGGGGGATTGCCCTGGCCAATATTGGCGAAAAGGAAAAAGCGTTTGACGATGTCACAACATCAGCCAAACTTGGCCATAAAAAAGCACAGGAAATTTTAAAAAAAGAGAAAGTTGAATGGTAAATCATTCATCTAAGGAAAGCGAAGGCATGATCGCGTTGTCATGTATGATCCGCAGGGATTGACAGAACAGACCTCATGCATGCTGCTCACGGCAAATTGAAGGCAGGCAGCGGGGAGAATATCGTTCACTCCTTCCCTTCATAGACACAGCCGGATTCAGGGCTTTCCTGAACGACAATCTTGCATAATTGCGGCAATGCCGGCTGAAGTCGCCACCATATCCAACGGCAGAGGTTTTCCGACGTGGGATTTTCAAGGCCTGCAATGCTGTTTAAATTTTTATGATCGAGCTGCTCCAGAATCGGCTGAAAAACGGCCGAGATATCCGCAAAATCCATAACCCAGCCAGTGCGTGGACTGGTATTGCCCCGCAGATGGATTTCAACACGGAAAGAATGGCCATGTAGCCTGGCACATTTGTGCCCGACGGGAACATGGGGCAGATAGTGCGCCGCGTCAAATTTGAAAACTTTATAAATCTCCATTGTATAATCCTACCTCACTCCCAGTATTTTATGTAGCTGCAGACCGATTCGCCACCTGGGATGCGCCAGCACATAGGCCAGGGTCTGCTTCATGGCTTCATCACGGCCGGTTCCATCCATGGGCTGCAAAAAGAAAAATCTGAAGTCCAGCTTTTCATACTGTGACGGTTCTGCCCCTGCCTGAGGGTAAACCAGTTTCAGTTCATGGCCAAACGTCTGCAAAATCTGCGCATGCGCTTTGGGACTGACACAAATCCAGTCGATCCCAGGTGGTGTGCAGATCGTTCCGTTGGTCTCCACGGCGACCTCAAAACCCTCTTTATGCAGGGCGTCCACAAGAGCTGAATCCATCTGCAAAAGAGGTTCTCCTCCCGTGCACACTACAAATCGATGTCCTTCGGATTGCGGCCATAGTCTTGCGATGCTCTTGGACAACTGTTCCGCATTCTCGTATATACCACCCTCCGGACCGTCTGTCCCCAGAAAATCCGTGTCACAAAAAGAGCAGATCGCTTTTTTTCGATCTTCTTCTTTACCCGACCACAAATTACATCCGGAGAAACGGCAAAACAGCGCCGGACGCCCGCTGTAATAACCTTCACCCTGAATCGAATAAAAAATCTCCTTGATCCGATACATCCCCTGGACCTTGCTCCTTGAACCTTTATCCTTGCTCCTTGTATCTCACCGGATCACTTAATCCGGCGTCATGGAAGCCCTTCAGACGCAGCAGACATGAATCGCACTGACCGCAGGCGGCGCCTTCCCCGTCCGGGTCATAACAACTGTGCGT
The DNA here is from genome assembly GCA_002840635.1 of Deltaproteobacteria bacterium HGW-Deltaproteobacteria-1. GTDB lineage: Bacteria > Desulfobacterota > Syntrophia > Syntrophales > Smithellaceae > UBA8904. The sequence continues at coordinate 2,561 of PHBN01000177.1, read as the reverse complement.
CAACGAATAATCAACACCCAGTTCCACGCCTTTGCGGATAATCTGCGCTTTGCTCAAATGGAGAAGCGGCGCATGAATGGTCAACTTTTGTTTGCCTTCTACGCCGGCCCTGGTTGCAAGATTGGCCATACGTTCATAAGACTCGATAAATTCCGGGCGGCAATCCGGATATCCGCTATAGTCCAATGCGTTCACACCGATGAAAATATCGCAGGAACCAATCACCTCTGCCCATGCCAGCGCATACGAAAGAAATATCGTGTTGCGGGCGGGAACGTAGGTGATCGGAACATCCCGCCTCATATCATTCACGTTGCGGCTCTTGGGAACAGGAAGATCACCGGTTAAAGCGGAGCCCCCAATCTGGCGAAGGTCTATGTCTACAATCAGGTGTTGTTGAACGGCATTACTTTGAGCAATCCGTTTCGCCGCTTCCAGCTCGATCATGTGTCGTTGACCGTAGCGGAAGCTCAGGGCATAAATACTAAACCCCATAGACCGGGCAATCGCCAGCGTTGTTACGGAATCAATGCCGCCGGAAAGCAGGACGACGGCTTTCTTCATTGGTTGATCGTTTTTATGTGCCATAGTCTTTTATGAGATTTTCATAACGCTCTGATGTGACCAGCAGCGGATTCGGCAATGCCAAAAAGTTTCCGGGTGTTACGAGCTGCCGTCAGCGCAACTTCTTCCCAGTCCACCCCCTTGAGCGCGGCAACTTTCTTTGCCGTATGAACAATAAATGACGGTTCGTTTCTCCTGCCGCGGAAAGGAACAGGCGCGAGATATGGACAATCAGTTTCCAGGAGGATTGAATCAAGCGGCACGTGACGAACAACCTCATGAAGTACTGTGGATTTATCAAACGTCACGACCCCTGGAGCGGAAACATAAAAACCAAGGTCAATGCACTGTCTGGCCATGATATAGTCTCCGGAGAAACAATGGAAAACACCGCGCCGGACACCGGACGCTTTCACCATGCGCAGCGTTTCTTCATGAGCGTCGCGGTCGTGAATGATTACGGGTAGTTTAATCTCCTCGACATTTTCCGACACGTCGGGAAGCTTTTTCAAAAGACTGGTTAAATCTTTTTCTGATAATTCTCCGGCCAGCAACTTTCTGGAAATGATGCGGCGATCGATTTTCAGTAATTCCGAGTTTACTGTTCTGGACATTCCAATCCTCCTGAAAAATGTAACGTATATTTATTTTATTTAATAAATTAAACTTTGCGGTTTCGTATTATATTTTGCCAACATAATCAAGCTCCAAGAGATTTATTTTATAAATCTTGACATAAAGTGACTTTTTCTTTAAGTATTTTTTTGAATTTGTCGTGTTGTGCAACATCACTGCCCGGAGGCACGGGCCGCTTTCTGTTTGCCTGCTGGAATTTATTGAATTTGTTCAATTTGTGGCTTGTGATTCATAGTAGATAAAACACCGCCTTCAATAGCAACCCGGCGGAGGCAATCGCGGAGCAAAACAATCGCTCCCCGAGTCTTTAGCGACTCAGACACACTATCTTTCATCAGCTGCGGATACCTGTTGAACAATATTCATCTTAACTTTCTTATGAGAGGATGGAGGCTCATGACGCTGGAGATTAAACCAAAAGAAAAAATATTTTTACGGCTGGCGGCAAATGACGTGCGCCGCTCCCATTTTATCGAGTTTTTACATGACAACTTGATATCCATTGAACAGACAGTTCCCCCTGTTGATAATCATCATCTCATGGCTGTTCTCTTTTTTACTTACTGTCCCGGCGGTCAAAAGAAGCCCCGATTTGGGTTTGAAGCCCGGATAGAAACCATCACCCCGGACAAAAAGATTTTCCTGCGCAGACTCTCCGAACCTTTCGCCTGTGACCTGCGCCTCTGGCCCAGAATTCGCCTGGATCTGCGGCCCGTAATATATTCCTTCTGCCAGAATCAGGAATTTAAGATTGTCGATATATCCGGCAGTAGCGCTCACTTTACCCTGCCTCAAGATGATTGCCCGTCTTACAAAGTTGGAACAATAGTTCAAATAAAGTTTGTTTTTGAAAGCGGTGAAACCTTTGCGGATTGTGAAATAACACGTCACTGGATCGACACTACGGGGCTCAATCATCTTGCCGTGCAATTCATCGGTTCCAATGAAGTCAACGATTTTATTAAAAATATTTTTGCCCGTAACCATAATGTCAGGCAACTGAAACCGGCCTTGAGCAAAAAAAACAGGCGGCGGCGTTAAGCAGACGAGCCCGTCGAAGAAAGCATAAGACATTAAAGGAAGATTGAAACGGTAGAAGCATATCCGGCAATGGCCGGATATCATCTTTTAAGGCGCGGATCGGATGCGTCGCGTATTCCTTCGCCCAGCAAATTATAGCCGACTACCGTAATAAGAATTGCCAATCCCGGATAAAGCGACAGCCACCAGGCAATATCGATATTATCCTTACCCGCTGTCAGAATATTTCCCCAGCTGGGTGTCGGAGGCTGTACGCCGATCCCCAAAAAACTCAAAGCAGACTCCGTCAGAATGGCGCCGGCAATGCCAAGGGTGGCTGC
>PHBN01000176.1 GCA_002840635.1 Deltaproteobacteria bacterium HGW-Deltaproteobacteria-1 | reverse complement strand
CGTGTCGTTGATGATCTTGAATCGGTCCAGATCGGTGAACAGTACAGCCAGCTGGCGGCGGTGACGTTTTGCAGATCTGATGGCGTGATTCAGCAGCTGGCCGAACATTATGCGGTTGGGCAGCTCTGTCAGGGTATCGTGGGTGGCCATGTGCCTGATCTGCTCTTCGCTGCGCTTGCGCTCAGTGATGTCGCGCGCAATACCCCTGAAGCCGATTGCTTCGCCTTTTGCATTTTTTACAAGAGATACGGATATTTCGTTAAATGATTTTGTTCCATCCTTCCTGATGAGTTCCAACGCGTGTGCCTTGACCGGAATTCCTGTTTTGTATAGTTCGGTAAACACTTCAAAAAGTTTTCTGCCGGTTTCTCTATCGGTGTATTGCTTGTAATTTAAACCCAGCATCTCATCTTTGTTGTAACCGTATGTTTGGCACGCTGCTTCATTGAAATGAACAAAGTTACCGGCAAGGTCTATTTCAAAATAGCCGTCGTGCATTTGCTCGATGATGCTTCTATGTCTTTCCTCGCTCTGGCGAAGTTCTTCTTCCATCCGTTTGCGCTCGGTGACATCACGGAGAACTCCTCTGAAGCCGACAGGTTTGTCTGCCGGATCTTTTCGTAACGAAATCGACGCGGAAACAAATATTTTAATGCCATCCTTCCTTGTGGTAGGCCAATCGAAACCTTCGGAGGGTTCTCCTGTTTTGTATACTTTATGAAACGTCTCAAAAACAATTTTTGAAGTATCTTTGTCTGAAAATTTACTATAATTCATGCCGACCAGTTCCTCTCTGGAGCAGCCGGTCAGCCGGCATAATGAATCGTTGAAAAAAGTAAAGTTGCCGTAAAGGTCAACTTCAAAATAGGATTCGCGGATGTTTTCCAGGATGCTTCTGTGTTTTTCCTCGCTCTGGCGCAGCGCCTCTTCCATCCGTTTGCGCTCGGTGACGTCACGGAGAACTCCCCGAAATCCGACAGGATTACCTGCCGGATCTTTTCGCAGCGATATCGTAGCGGAAACATATATTTTAATGCCATCCTTCCTTGTGGTAGGCCAGTCGAAACCTTCGGTAGGTTCTCCTGTTAAGAAAACTTTATTGAATGTTTTAAAAACAATTTTTGAAGTATCTTTGTCTGAGAATTTACTGTAATTCATGCCGACCAGTTCTTCCCTGGAGCAGCCGGTCAGCCGGCATAATGAATCGTTGAAAAAAGTAAAATTTCCGGCAAGGTCAACTTCAAAATAGGATTCACGGATATTTTCCAGAATGCTTCTGTGTTTTTCCTCGCTCTGGCGCAGCGCTTCTTCCATCTGCTTGCGCTCGCTTATATTATGCACGGTCCCTTTAAATCCTATTGCCTTTCCGGCTGAATCCTTGCGAAGTGCAATCGTGGCTTCAATATATACGACTGTCCCGTCTTTTCTTATGATCTGCCAGTCGAACGCCCTGGAGGATATTCCTGTCCGGTAAACTTCATTGAATGTCTGGTAAAGCTTCTTTGCGTTTTCTTCGTCTGTGTACTGCCGGTTGTTCAGCCCTATCATTTCCTCTTTAGGGTATCCCCAAATCCGGCACATGGAATCATTGACAAAGGTCAGGTTGCCGGCCAGGTCCACTTCGAAATAACCCTCTTCAATGCTTTCCAGAATGTTGCGGTATTTTTCCTCGCTCTGGACAATCTCTTTCTCCATCCGTTTGCGTTCTGTGACATCACGGAGAAGTCCGCGGAAGCCCACGGGATTACCTGCCGGATCTTTTCGTAATGATATTGACGCTTCAACGTGCCCTTTAGAGCCATCCTTCCTTACAAATTGCCAATCGAAACCTTCCGCGGGCTCTCCTGTTTTGTAGATTGTGTTGCACGTCTCAAAGACAATTTTTGAGGTTTCTTTGTCTGAGAATTGACTGTAATTCATGCCGGATAATTCCTCTTTGGAGTATCCGGTCAGTCGACGCAGTGAGTCGTTGAAAAAGGTATAGTTGCCGGCAAGATCAACTTCAAAATAGGATTCACGGATGTTTTCCAGAATGCTTCTGTGTTTCTCTTCACTCTGGCGCAATGCTTCTTCGGACCGCTTGCTCTCGGTGATGTCCCGGGCAATGCCCCGGAATCCGACCGGTTCCCCCTGCATATTTCTTACAAGCGACACGGATATGGCGATATCGGCTTTTGCTTTGTCCTTTCTGATAAACTCCAGATCGAGTGCTTTTTTCGGCTTTCCCGTTCTGTAGCATTCATTGAAGACCTGAAATAATTTTTTACTATCCTTCTGGTCTGTGTACTGTTTGTAATTCATGCCCATCAGTTCTTCCCGCGTATAGGCAAAAATTCGGCACAGAGCGTCATTAAAAAGAACAAAATTGCCGGCAATGTCCGTTTCGAAGTATCCATCTTCGATGCTTTCCAGAATGCTTCTGTGTTTTTCCTCGCTCTGGCGCAATGCTTCTTCCGCCTGCTTGCGCTCGGTAATGTCATGTCCGACCCCCCGGAAGCCTCTTATGTTGCCCGACGAATCTTTATACAGCGCAATAGACGCTTCGACGTGCATGCTTGATCCATCTTTTTTGATAATCGTCCAGGCTATGTTCTTGACGGGTTTTCCCGTCCTGTATACTTCATTAAATGACTGAAAAAGGGTTTTTGCGTTTTCCGCATCCGTGAATTGCCGGTAATTCATGCCCAGCAATTCCTCTCTGGAGTATCCCCATGTACGAATGATGGCGTCATTGATAAAGGTAAGGTTGCCGGCAAGGTTCACTTCGTAATAACCTTCTTCAATGCTTTCAAGGATTTCACCATATTTATTCTGGCTTTCTCTCAGAGCGAGTTCCGCCCGCTTGTGCTCGGTGATGTCCATAAAACTGCCGAGCACGGCGCGTTCCCCCTTGTATCGAATGGGAGCAACCATTTCCAGAAGCCACAGGATTTCGCCATTTTTTTTGATGACCCTGTACTCATAGTTATCGTTCCGTTTAGCCTTTAAGTTCTTGATCGCTTTCTCTTTGACCATGTTTCTGTCTTCGGGGTGAACATGAACAAGAGAATTTTCCCCCAGAAGCACGGCTTTTGAGTATCCGCTGAGCTTTTGAAGTAAAGGACTTACAAAGACAAATCGACCTTTCTGAGTGATATGTATGCCGATTCCAATTTTGGAGATCATGTTTTCAGGAAGATGGGCAATATCATTTTTCGGGGAGAGGTTTTGAAGGTCTGACTTGGCTTTTGTTCCGGCTTTCCCTGTTGCTTTCGGTTTAAGAGCCATACGTTTGCCTCCTGCGCATGTTCCGCTGATGAAACCCTGCTTATGAATGTGAATATCTGTTGATTCATTATTAATGTAGCACAAATAAAGTGACGTATCCATCCAAAAGGAATGATTAAAAGATATTTAGAAAAGGGTGTTTGTCATGCGGATAAAATCCTGTTGCAAACAACGACGGGCTGGGCTATTAAAACGAAATGCGTAGACAAGCCGCCTGCCTATGGCGACATTCTGGTGCGCGGCGATATCGGTGATGCCAGCAACCTGATCCCGATTCTTGCGTCCGATTCCCCGTCCCATTCCATTGCGTCAATGGTGTATAATGGTCTCGTCAAATACGACAAGGATATGAATATTGTGGGAGATCTTGCCGAATCCTGGGACATTTCCAAAAACGGCCTGGTCATTACATTTAAGCTGCGCAATAGCGTGCGCTGGCATGACGGAAAGCCCTTCAACGCTGCCGACGTTCTCTATACCTATCAGGTCACCACGGATCCCAAGACGCCGACAGCGTATGCAGGTGATTTTCTAAAAGTCAAGAAAGCGGAAGCACTGGATGATTATACCTTCCGGGTAACCTATGACAAGCCCTTTGCGCCTGCCTTGATTAGCTGGTCTTCAGCTGTTCTGCCGCGTCATCTGCTTGCGGGCAAAGATATTACTAAAAGTCCGCTTTCGCGCCATCCCGTCGGCACGGGGCCATACAAGTTCAGGGAATGGGTTGCCGGGCAGAAGATTGTTCTGGTATCCAATGAGGATTATTTTGAAGGACGTCCTTACATTGACGGCCGGATCACCCGCATTATTCCCGATACGGCCACGATGTTTCTGGAACTTCGCGCACAGAATATCGGCATGATGGGACTGACTCCGCTTCAATACACGCGACAGACAGACAATAATCTGTTCAAAGAGAACTTCAACAAGTATCGCTATCTGGCCTTTGCCTACACTTACCTGGGGTACAATCTCAAGAATCCCCTCTTTACGGATAAGCGCGTCAGGCAGGCCATATCTTATGCTGTTAATAAGGATGAAATTGTCAGCGGGGTTTTGCTGGGATTGGGGAAGCTTGCCACAGGGCCTTACAAGCCTGGCACCTGGGCATACAACGATAAGGTGAAAATTTACAATTATGATCCTGCCAAGGCGCGCGATCTGATGAAGCAGGCTGGTTGGACAGATATAAACAAAGACGGCATCCTGGAAAAAGACGGCAGGCCGTTTGAATTTGAAATTCTGACTAACCAGGGCAATGAAACCAGGCAGAAATGCGCCGAGATCATTCAACGCCAGCTAAAGGAAATCGGCATTACAGCAAAAATCCGCATCGTGGAATGGTCGGCGTTTGTGACGGATTTTATCAACAAGCGACGATTTGATGCTGTAATTTTAGGCTGGACGATACCGCTTGATCCCGATGCCTATGACGTATGGCATTCGAGTAAAACCGCTCCTGAAGAGCTGAACTTTATTTCGTATAACAATCCGGAAGCAGACGAAATGCTGGATAAAGGGCGCAGCACCTTCAATCAGGCCGAGCGCAAAAAATATTACGACCGCTTCCAGGAAATTCTGGCTGAAGATCAGCCTTATACATTTTTATATGTTCCCGATGAACTGATTATTATCTCTAAACGTTTCCGTGGAGTCGAACCCGCCCCCATCGGCATCGGCTACAATATTATCAAGTGGTATGTCCCCAAAGATGAACAGAAATACTCGATGACCCGATAGGGCCATCTCTAAATCAAGCGGCTTCCTTTGGATGGCTTTGCGTGCCTCAATCCGTGTTGAAGTGAGGCCGTTATCAACTTGATTATAATACTTCTCTGCCGTTTTGGCATTTCCTTATCAATATTATCTTTGATAGCGTGTCCTTTATGGCATTTGGAAATGGCATAAATAATCAGTAACTATGAATTTTCAGGATCTAAAAAAATGCTTGACATTAGAACGATCGTTCTATATAAGACAAGCCATGAAGAAAACAAGAGACATTAAATCCGTTGAGCAGAGTTTGGTTGCCTTTCACCGCAACCGGAAGCGCATGCCGACTTATGCCGAAATGATGGACCTGTTTGAGGTGCGATCCAAAAGCGTTGTTTCATATTGGATTGAAAAGCTCATAGAAAATGGTGTTCTGGAAAAAGACAAACAGGGCCATCTCAGACTGTCCGGGATTGCTTTTGGTATCCCGCTGGTCGGCAATGTCGCTGCAGGGCTTCCTGTATCCGCTGAAGAAAATATGCACGATGTTGTATCGATGGATGAATACCTGGTAGCCAAACCTGATTCTTCTTTTTTGCTGCAGGTCACCGGCGATTCGATGATCGGTGCGGGCATCATGGAAGGAGATCTGGTGGTGGTCGAACGGGAGCGCACGCCCAAAAACGGTGACATTGTTCTGGCCGAAGTGGACGGACAGTGGACGATGAAATACTTCCGCAGGCAGGGTGGGGAAGTGATTCTGGAGGCCGCTAATCCTGCTTATCCCACGATTTATCCCAAAGAAGAACTCAAAATAGGCGGTGTGATCACCGCCTCCGTCAGAAAATATCTGATGTAACCCGGATCAAAAACCATGGAGTAAATGTTATGCAGACCACAACAGGCACGTCTTATTTCCAAATGACGATGAGGGAAAGTCAGCCAAAATTATCGAATCAGGAATTATTGGGGACGATGATACGTGAGGCGGAAAAAACAGACTGGGACATGGTGATCGTGAAGATCGATAAACAGATTTCCAGGGCAGGTGCTGTTTCTCTCATTGTGTCGGCTTTGTATTTTTCTTCAATCTTTATATCCATGTTTTTTGGATAGAACCAACTGCCATTTAAATGCACTATGACTGCTCAGGAAATCAGTAAGATTTTACATGACCTGGCCGATCCACTGATAGCCGAACATTCGCAGAGGTTTTTTAAAACCGGTTGCGGCCAGTATGGAGAAGGGGATCATTTTCTCGGTATCCGGGTGCCGGTATTGCGCGAACAGACAAAAAAATTTAAGGACACTTCACTTGGGGAGATCCAGTGTTTGCTCAGGTCGGCCTATCACGAAGAACGCCTGTGCGCACTCCTGTTGCTGGTGCAGAAATTTTCTCGAGGAAGTATCGCAGATCAGAAAGTCATTTATGAGTTTTATTTAAAGAATACCAGACACATCAACAACTGGGATCTGGTCGACTTGTCCGCGTATCTGATCGTGGGTGGTTATCGCGCATCGCAATCATTGCCACTTTTCACTTCATTAAACGTAATCAATTTGCTGACACACTGGAAATTGCCAGAATTCTCTTGAATGATCAGGAAGACCTTATTCACAAAGCGACAGGGTGGATGTTGCGAGAAGTCGGTAAACGCGATTTGGCGGTGGAGGCAGGATTCCTCAAAACGTATTATTCACAGATGCCCCGAACGATGCTGCGCTATGCAATAGAGAAATTTCCGGAAAATGAGCGGCTTAAATATCTGAAGGGTCTGATTTAATCCCGCTCATGCGGGAACGAGCGTTAAATATCCACAACTTGCTGCGAGGTGGGTGAACGCATTGGTCATTCTCCCGTCATACGTTGAAGTGATTCAGGTAGCCCCTGTTGAAAGTGCGTCAGGTTCAGGTCGATATCCGGTCGAATAGGAACAGGAGAAAGCGCTTGGACTGGAAATTCACAGGGGGTAAGCAGTCGTTTCAAGAATCGTTTCAGAAGAATCAGGTCATTGTCAAATTCAGTGAACAACAGGGGCTACCTTATATTTTTATCAATCTTGATCCTTCCTGGATCATTTGCTATATGTAAAAAGCAATGAGCGTACCATAATTATAAATGATAAACTGAATTACCAAGACAATATGTTAATATTTTGATTTTATTATATATTATTTATATTATTTCGTGAATGTTGCTGATGTTATCCTAGATGCTTACGCCGATTGTTGATTGGTCTACAAAATATGTAGATTGCATGAATGAGTAATAGATATGCCTTTCATGATTGGGGAAATATGCTACTTTATAAAAAACATATAGTGTTTCTGAATATTTAGCATATTATTTTTGTGACATTTTGGTTTGTTCGGCAATTTCCAGGATTTTATCAACATTGAAAATTCGTTTTTCCCCTCGACTAAGGCAAAAAGCTTCCAGTCCCGTGTAAGGATAGCCCTTATACTCCATTTCACCCATGAACAGAGGGCGCACGATTCGGCGCGATTTTTCGTCCTGTCCCTTGAGATATAGGATTTCGATGTCTTTCTTTTCGATAATCGCCTTTTCGATCATTTTCAGTTTATCTCCGCGGCTGAATGTTTTGGCCGCTTGGGTGTATTGAATACCCGTGAGGAATTTTACGACCTGCCAATCCATCAAAATGTGGTTTTTCTTGAGCGGCTGTTTGAGGATGATACCGTTGAGAGTTGTGCATCGGGACAGCGCTACATACATTTGTCCGTGTGCAAAAGTTCCGCGTCCTACGTCGATCACTACGTTTTCAAATGTTTTTCCCTGGCTTTTATGAATAGTTACCGCAAAGGCCAGGCGAACCGGATATTGCGTAAATGATCCGACTTCTTCCGATCGCAATTCTTCATTTTTCAGAAAAAAACGATAGATTTTCCATGTATAGGGTGAAATACTCACCGTGTCGCCATTGTCCAGTTCGGCCATAATCACATTATCGCCGTCGTCATTTTGTTCAAACTTTCTAATCTTGCCGATGGTGCCGTTGATCCACTGGCCCAGTGAATCGTTGTTGAGCATCATGATTTGTGCTCCTTTTTTCAGTTTCAAATCTACCGCAGTCGGCAGATATTCCTTTCCGAAATCCCCTTCGATCCGACCTGAAGCCTTCCATGGCTTGCCCGGCAATTCAGCGAGGCGCTTTTCGTTGATAGTGTCGGCCAGATCGTTGGTGCTGGTGAGCGACAGGCAGAATGAACCGGGAGGCGTTTCAAAATTCGGATCACAGCGTTGATTGAATTTTGCCAGATCCTCGTCCGTCACGGAGCGGTTACGGATGGTGTTGAGCAGTCTGACAAATTCATCGTCTTTTTGGCGATAGACTTTTTCGAGCTCGATATATTCGATATTGAGT
>PHBN01000542.1:1122-2068 GCA_002840635.1 Deltaproteobacteria bacterium HGW-Deltaproteobacteria-1 | reverse complement strand
TGCCGCCGGAAATTACGCTCCGGAAGTCATCAAAAGTTTTTTTGACGGAGAAGTCGCCTCCTATCTGCGTTGGAACAAAGACAAAATGCGCAGGGTGGAAATCGCTTTTTACGGAGGCAATTTTACCGGTCTGGAACCTGAATATCAAAAGCGGCTTTTGTCCTGGGCCGGTGCTTACATTGCAAAAGGACAGGTCGCATCCATCCGGATTTCAACAAGACCCGATTATATTGACAACGACCAGCTTAAATTTTTGTTCTCCTGCGGCGTCCGGACGATTGAGATCGGCGCCCAGTCATTCAGCGAGGAGGTCCTTCGCAATGCCTGCCGGGGGCATGACGCCAGGGCAACGATTCAGGCAATGAAACTGCTCAAGAAGCACGGCTTTGCAACGGGACTGCACCTGATGGCTGGCCTGCCGCTTGAAACCCGTGAAATGTTCATGGAGACAATTGAGAACACCATCAAGCTGCACCCGGACACCGTACGTATCCATCCGGTGCTTGTTTTCAAAGATACGGCGCTGGCCGATGAATACCGCGCGGGACGCTATCAGCCCCTGTCTCTTGATGAAGCGGTCGAATGGTGCCGTCTGGCCAGGGAAAAACTGATACCTGCAGGCATTCGCATCATCCGCTTTGGTCTGCAAATGACGCCGGAAATGAGTCAGAAAGGGGCTGTTCTGGCAGGTCCCCTGCACCCGGCCTTCGGCAGCCTGGTTTATTCCGCCGTTTTTTACGCAGCTACCCTGCAACTGCTGAAAAATATTTCTCCGCGTATCCGTGAATTTCGCTTCAGAGTCTCCAAACACGACGTTTCCAATTTTCAGGGCCTTGGCAACAGAAACGTCGAAGCAATAAAAACCCTTTACCCGGACGCTCATATCGTTATAGACTCCGATATCGATGTCCCTCCGGGAAACATATCACTGAACACCGAAGCGGGA
>PHBN01000542.1:0-1084 GCA_002840635.1 Deltaproteobacteria bacterium HGW-Deltaproteobacteria-1 | reverse complement strand
AAACTATTGGAGAACCTTCGTGTTTAAATCAGGCTTCATCGCCATTTTAGGCCGTCCGAATGTGGGTAAGTCAACTTTTTTCAACGCGATTATCGGCGACAAAATATCCATCGTCGCCAACAAACCGCAAACGACGCGCAACCGCATCACGGGCATCAAGAATTTTCCCGATGCGCAATTGATCTTTCTCGATACACCGGGAATGCACAAACCGAATAGTCCGCTCAACCGGGCAATGGTGCAGGCGGCCCGCGACACCATCGGTGATGCCGATGTCCTCTTGATGATGGTCGAAGCGGACGGCAAGATCGGACCGCATGACCTTTTTTTGATTGAAGCGCTGGCTGGCGTCAAAGCTCCGGTATTTCTGGCCATCAACAAAATTGACCGGGTCGGGAAACCCTCTCTGCTGCCCCTGATCGATCAGTACAGCAGGCTTTATGACTTGAACAGATTACGCTTTTAACCCAGCAGGAAATTCCATACGCCTCAGCAGTCATGATTGATCTGTTCAAGGAAGATGAGGCAAAAAATCTGATCCGCATCAGCGCAACCATTAACGTGGAAAAAGAATCGCAAAAAGCGATCATGATCGGGAAAAAAGGCGCCATGCTCAAAAAAATCGGGACGAACGCACGCCTTTCGATGGAAAAACTTTTCGGCGCGAAGGTTTTTCTGGAATTGTTTGTTCGCGTCAGAAAAGACTGGACCAGCTCCGATAAAATGCTGCGAGAGTTCGGCCTTATCAAATAGAGGTTTCCATGCAGGCAAAACCCGTTATCGCCATCGTCGGCCGGCCCAATGTGGGCAAATCAACGCTCTTCAACCGCATCGCGGGAAAGCAGAAGGCCATCGTCATCGATGAACCGGGCGCAACGCGCGACCGCAATTACATGGACTGCGTATGGCACGATAAAGCCTTCACGCTGATTGACACCGGCGGATTCGAACCGGTAACGGAAGAACGCATTCTGATCCAGATGCGTGAGCAGACAAACCTGGCCATTGAAGAAGCGGATGTCATTATTTTTCTGATGGACGGCAAAGACGGCCTCACCCCGACGGATATTGAAATAGCGCGCCA
>PHBN01000175.1 GCA_002840635.1 Deltaproteobacteria bacterium HGW-Deltaproteobacteria-1 | reverse complement strand
CAATGGTTTAAAAATTAATCTGGACCCTTTTTAAAGGGTGATGATAAAAAGAAATTACTGAATCCCCGTTTCTCAGCAGGAGTCCGGGGATTTCTATTTTGTAATGTGGGTAATCAGAAGGATATTTTTTATGAAAACCTTTTGCACCATCTTCCTCTTGCTGGCACTTCTGGGAATGATTGCCGGCTGCAGCATTAAATATGCGGGAATCGGCGGCGTTGCCGGTGACGCAACGATTGCTACGCTGATGGCCAATGAGCGTTTTTCTCAATCACTCAAACTCGACAACCCGAAAGATTTCGATGAGGCCAGACGCGGTCTGATTGCCATGCCTCATGGAACGATCACCAATGCAAAAGGAGAGGTCTTGATCGATTTCGACGCGTTTACGTTTGTCGAAGGCAAGGCGCCCCGGACGGTCAATCCGAGTCTCTGGAGGCATGCGCTTCTCAATGCCCAAATCGGCCTGTTCCGGGTATCGGAAGGGATTTACCAACTGCGTGGTTTTGATATTGCCAATATGACTTTGATCGAAGGCAGGACCGGGTGGATTGTAGTAGATGCATTGACCTGCCGGGAAAGTGCGGAAGCAGCACTTCGCTTTGCACGCAAGCACCTGGGAAACAAGCAAGTCTCGGCCGTCATTTTTACACACAGTCATATCGACCATTTCGGTGGCGCTTTGGGGGTGACGTCTCCTCAAGAGGTATCCCGGCGCAAAATTCCTGTCATTGCGCCTGATGGATTTATGAAGGAGGCTGTCAGCGAAAACATTTTAGTCGGAACCGCCATGGCGCGCCGGGCGGGCTATCAGTTTGGTATGGCTCTCGAGCGCTCCGCCAAAGGGTTGGTCGATACGGGATTAGGCAAGGCCGTTGCATCCGGCAGTTGTGGTATCCTGATTCCGAATATCGTCATCAGGCAACCCCGGGAGGCTATGGTCATTGACGGCGTACAATTCGTTTTCTACAATTTGCCGGGGGCAGAAGCTCCCGCCGAGTTGACCTTCCTTCTTCCTGAGAAAAAGGCTTATTGCGGTGCTGAAATTCTAGGCCGGACCATGCACAATCTCCTGCCGGTGCGGGGCGCAAAGGTGCGCGATGCCTTGCGCTGGGCTGACTATCTGCAACAGGCCTTGGAGCACACCGTCGATGCCGACGTGTGTTTCAACACTCACAACCAACCGGTCTGGGGCCGGACGCATATCGCCGAATTCATCACCAAGCATCGCGACGTTTACAAATACACGCATGACCAGACGGTGCGTCTCATCAATGCCGGTTATACCGCGCGCGAAATTGCCGACAGGATCAAACTGCCCGCCTCACTTGATGCATACATGTCCAGCCGAGGCTATTATGGAGATCTGCGACACAACGTCAAGGCAGTCTATCAATTCTATATGGGCTTCTATGATGGCAATCCTGCGAACCTGAACCCGCTGCCGCCTGAGGAGTCGGCCAGGCGATACCTCGATCTTGCCGGTGGGGCCGAAAGAACCATCGCAGCCGCGCAGGACGCATTCGACAAAGGAGACTATCGCTGGAGCGCCGAACTGTTGAATCACGTCGTGTTTGCTGAGCCCGGCAACGCGAAAGCCGTAGAATTGCTGGCTCGTACCTATGAGCAGTTGGGTTACGTAGCCGAAGCAGCCACCTGGCGCAATAGCTATCTGACAGCAGCCCTAGAATTACGCAAGGGTCCGCCGAAGAAGGGCATCGATAAGAGCAACGTGATTGACATGCTCATGCAGACGCCGACAGAGTATTTCCTTGACGCCATGGCGGCAGGCCTCGACGGTCCGTCCGCAGAAGGGAAGGATCTTACGATCAATCTGGTCATCACTGATACGGGGGAATCACATGTGCTCCGGATAGAGAATGCGGTGCTGCATCACAAGCCTTGACATACCGGACCGTGCTTTCTATAATTCCTCCACAAAAAGGACGTTCTGATCAATCTTATGAATGAAAAAAAGAAAAGGGTAAGTGCCTTTTGCAATGACGCGCTGGGAATCCTCGATGGGGTTGGAATCGCGGAAAAAATTTCTTCCGGGGAAATCAGCGCTACTGAAGCAATTGAGGCCGCAATCGCGCGGGCAAGATCCGTGAATCCTGCACTCAATGCTATTGTCACAGAGACCTTTGATATGGCTCGCGAGCAGGTTAAAAAACCTGTTCCCGGCCCTTTTGCGGGAGTGCCTTCTTTTATAAAAGACATCGATGACGTAAAGGGTGTTCCGACGCGTTGGGGATCCCGGGCTGTCCCAAATAAACCTGCCGGAAAGTCAAGCGGGTTTGTTAAGCAGTTTTTTTCGACAGGCCTTGTCTGTTTAGGAAAAAGCGCTTTACCGGAATTCGGCCTGACGTCAACAACGGAGCCTCTTGCATTCGGTGTCACGCGCAACCCGTGGCATACTGATTATTCCACCGGAGGATCTTCGGGCGGGTCAGCGGCACTGGTGGCATCCGGTGCAGTCCCACTCGCGCACGGCAATGATGGCGGGGGCTCCATACGCATACCGGCGTCATGCTGCGGTCTTGTCGGGCTCAAACCTTCACGGGGGAGACTGGCACCGATAGAAGGATCGCAGTTCATGCCGGTCAATATCGTTTACGAAGGCGTGCTGTCACGCACGGTCCGCGATACAGCCACATTTTACCATGGTGCGGAACAATATCGCCGTGCTCCCAAAATGCCCGAAATCGGACTGGTGCAACACCCGGGGAAGAAACGCCTCCGCATCGCTCTTTTTACGGATTTGCCCTATGGTACGCCCGCGCATTCCGAGTCAGCCGATCTAGTTCGGCGTACCGGAGCTCTCTGCGAAGAACTAGGCCATACAGTCAGGGAAATCCCCTGTCCATGTGATGCGCAGATGGCAGACGACTTTGTCATCTATTGGGGGATGCTGGCCTTCTCCTTCAGATTTTATGGAAGGTTATTAATCAACCGGGGCTTCGATCGAAGCAAGCTGGAGGACTGGACGATCAATCTCAGCCGTCTGTTCCTCAAAAAATCATATAAAGCACCGGCCGTTATAAAAAGGTTACGCAAGTTTGCCGGGATATATAATAATATCTTCAGCACCTGCGATATACTGCTCAGTCCGACGCTTGCCCACCCGGTTCCAAAACTTGGTTATCTGGGACCGGATGTTCCCTTTGATGAAGCGTTTGAACGGATCGGAAATTATGTCGCTTTCACTCCACTGCAAAATGTCAGCGGCGCTCCGGCCATATCGCTTCCGCTGGGATTCAGCAGCAGCGGCCTGCCCCTGGGTGTCCAGTTTGGCGCCGCCTTCGGCCGTGAAAGGGAACTTCTCGAACTCGCCTTCGAGCTCGAGGAAGCCAGGCCCTGGCCGATAATCGGACAATGATTTTATGCAGAAAACCTTAATGGAAATGTAAGTTAATCTGTTTTAATGGACGATCTTTCCTTGTGACGTTGAAGGGCCAGCTCAACCAGACGATCGAGGAGCCTGCTGTATTCGAGTCCGGTTGCCGCCCAGAGTTTGGGATACATGCTGATGCTGGTGAACCCGGGCAGGGTGTTGATCTCATTTAAGTAAAACCGGTTTGTCTTTTTCTCCAGAAAAAAATCAACGCGCGCCATCGAATTGCAGTTGAGCGCTTTGAAGCCCCTGACGGCACATTTGCGGATGTCCGCTGACAGCCTGGCGGGAATCGTTGCCGGTATATTCATCTTTGCGCCATCGGGATCAAGATATTTGGCTTCGTAGGAATAAAATTCGTGCTGCGGGAGGATTTCACCCGTGATGGACGCTTCCGGATTTTCGTTGCCGAGCACGGCGCACTCGATCTCACGGCAGTCGATGCCTGTTTCAATCATGATCCTTGTGTCGAACTGAAAGGCATAATCAATGGCCTGGGCCAGGTCTTTCTTTACTTTCACCTTTTTGATGCCAACGGAAGAACCGGTGCACAAAGGTTTGACGAAAACCGGCAGGCTCAGTTCTTTCGCAATCCTGCGCAGAATTTTTTCAGGTGCTTCACGCCACTCGTGCCTGCTGATCGTGATCCACGGGACCACCGGGATGGCGGCTTCCTTCAGCAGCCGTTTGGCAATGTCCTTATCCATGCCGACGGCGGAACCGGCTACGTCCACGCCCACATAGGGAACCATGGCCAGCTCGAGCAGCCCCTGCAACGTTCCATCTTCGCCATACGTGCCGTGCAGGACAGGGAAAATCAGGTCAACCACGACTTCTTCACCACTCTTTTCGAGATTGTAAAGATGCAGTTTAGTTTGCTGCTCAAAATGATTGACCAGCCACCATCCCCGTTTTTTCAACGACAGAATTTTACCAAAGGCTTTATCCTTGACGATTTCCGGCTGATCCTGAACATACCAGCGTCCGTCACGGTCGATTCCAATGGCGATGATATCATATTTGGATTTATCCAGTGCGGCTACAACGGATGCCGCCGAGCAAAGCGATACGTCGTGTTCTCCGGAACGTCCGCCGTATAGAACGCCGATTTTCAATTTTGAAAAGGGACTGGTTTTTCTTTTGGGAACCATTTTTTATCCTTATATTTTTAATAGGTGTAAGTGATCGCCGATCCGATAGAAAACCGGTCCGTGTATTGCCCTTCGATGTTCAGACGAAATCCTTTGGCCAGCGGTATGTCCGCACCGACGTATCCGCCGATAATCGATTTGTTCTTCCAGATGATTCTTTGATCTCCCGATTGAATTCCCGGAATGCCGGAGGCAAGCTGCGCGTCTGCTTCGGCATAATAGACGAAGGGGCCGGCATACAGCTTTATGCCATACGGAACTGTCGCCTGTGCGCCGATGCCGAAATTGACATTCCAGAGATTCTTGACTTTCAAATCGTCAGTAAACGGTGTCGAACGATAAATTCCGACGAGGTTGTCGGTATAGTTGCTGAAGCTGCAGCCTGCCTGGATGAAGGCGCCGATGCCGAAAATACTGTTGACAGGGAAAAAGCCTTTTGCCCCCAAGGTTCCCATAAATTTCCAGTTTTCTTCAAAGTGATCTTTAATCGTCGCGGTCAACATATGGGTGGATTTTGAGGCGTCAAAAATCTTCAGATCCGACACGCCGATACGCCCGTATATCTCCCATATATTGTTTGATCCGTAGGAAACCTGCGAATAAACATGATGCTGCCGGATTTGATGATTTGTGTCATTCTTGTATGTGTCTTCATGATACCAGTAACCGATGGCTGTAGTCAGGCCCCCGGATTCTCTGGATGAGGTTTGCGGCGGACCGAACATTCCAGCCACGGCAGCAGCCGGGGCCAGAGACAGAATCAACAATACCGGGAAGATGATTAATCCTAATTTTTTCGTAACGGTTCTCCCTTTGTGATGAATTTATTCTTTCATGGTCGACGGAACGGCCGGGGTATCGCCGGCGCCTTCGTCTTTAAAAATCAGGGACCTTGCCTTGCGTGCCTTGATCGCTTTTGCGCGGTATTGGGCGTAGGCATCACGAATGGCCACATAGGGATCAAGCGCCGCCCCCTGAAGAGATTCATATTCGCCAATGACCAGGGACGCG
>PHBN01000541.1 GCA_002840635.1 Deltaproteobacteria bacterium HGW-Deltaproteobacteria-1 | reverse complement strand
TGGTCACGCTTTTGGACCTGTTTGCTTAAGGTTTAGGCAATGATAATTATAAATTATATCAAATAGTTATTAATATGCCCTATAATCATGGCCACTTATGGTCCCACAAGCAAAAAGATATAAACGCCGCATGAAAAATTGTGCCATTTTCGATGAATTTTAAATTTTTTTTGAAAAAAAATGACAAAAAAAAATTTCGATAAAAATGAATTATTTATGCGCCGGAAAATCTTTTCGATTGTGGCGGTAATCCTTTGCATGGTTTTCTTGTCATCTATTTCTCGGGCTGCCGAACCTCCTCCTATCGGTGAAACCGTCAAGAGGCTTCAGAAAATTTATGAAAAGACAAGGGACTTTCGCGCTTATTTTATTCAAGAAACCACGGTAAAGTCCATCGGGAAAACAGATGTGGAAGAGGGGCTGGTCTATTTTAAAAATCCCAGGCAGATGTTTTGGGATTATCAAAAGCCGAAAGCGAAAAAACTTGTTGTGAACGCCCAAAAATTCCGGTCTGGGAAAACTGAAAGATGATTTTACAATTAAATACAATACGTCCGGTGCGATAGATGAAAATGGCAACTATCTGCTTCTTTTATATCCGCGTGAAAAAGGGGCCTCCTATCAATACCTGCAAATGACTGTTGCAAAAAACGATTTTCATATTCTTCGTGTCAGTTTTGATGACATAATGGGTAATTCAACGGTACTGAAATTTTCCGGCATTAAAATGAACACAGGGCTGTCCTCCAGATTATTCCAATTCCAGCCGCCATCCGGAGTCAGTGTTTTTAAAATGCCCTGACTCACTCCCTTCAGTTTATGCCTTTCGGCAAAGTGGTCAAAATTTCCCGCAAATTATCATTCATCGGGGTTCCCTGATTTTTCAAAAGGCGTTTTACAATCAAAATCCGGAGTCATGGCGTCATCGCTGACGTGCTGAATAAAAAGATTTTCAAAACCCAGTTTCATGGCGTAGTCCAGAATCCGCGTGTATTCCGCATTTGTAATTCTGCGCCCCAGATGCGGGTGTGATTTTACCGCACCGATCGGCGTGTATTGCGACATGAGACTGACCGGAACATTCGTGGAGAGCTCATCTTTCAGAAGCCTCAACACGGCCATGGAGTTTTCAAGTCTTCCGGGCAAAACCAGATGGCGGATGACGATGCCGCTTACGGCAACACCGTTTTCCAATTTAAGATCCTCACCAACCTGCCTGATCATTTCCCTGATGGATGCCACAGCATACCGCGGATAGTCCGCCGCATCGGAAAACAACAGGCCATCTTCTTCCAGTCCGTATTTAAAATCAGGCAGATAAATATCCACCATTCCATCCATCAGACGAATGACGTCCGGATTTTCATAACCGCCGCAATTATAGACAAACGGGACAGTAAGCCCCTGCGCGCGCGCCATGCACAATGCCTCCATGATCAGAGGCGCCTGATGTGTCGGG